>JAKEEL010000087.1 GCA_022616595.1 Methylococcaceae bacterium | reverse complement strand
TCCAACGAACGTTCAGACCGTCTCGACGAAACCGGTTCAATCCATGTTACAAAAGGGCCTTGTGATTGCTTAAGTTAATGACATTGGGGGGGGTGTGCGGGCGCTTCAATTAGGTTGTCCGGTACGAGGGTCCTGGTCTTTCGCCGCAACGTGGTCGGCGCGCAACAACCTGGCGTTTGTGGCCCCATTACGGGCATAGCGGAAATACCCGGCAAACGACGGGAGGTGTATCCTATGCTTGTCGGGCGTCATTGTCATATTTTAGGCCTGTAACATCCAGTAGATACCCCTTAAATTAATGTCTTTTTCGGAGCATTCAAAAGATGAGTCGGGATTCGGACCGGAACTGAAAATCTGGACTGAATGGCACGCTGCTGTGGTGGGCTTGTCCCTCGTCGCGGTGCTGGCCGGTTTGCCGATCGTTTTCTTCGCGGCAGCGGCCTTGGTTTCTTTTTCGGTGCTGATCCTCCAATTCAGAAGGCGGTGGACTCCGTCGGGACGATTCGGGTCGGCCAATGCCATAACGCTGATTCGCCTGACCGGGGTTTCCTTACTCTTGTCATTGGCGGGTCAGAAGTCCGGCGGGATCGGCGCAGTTGCCTTGTTACTGCTCGCGCTGGATGGGATTGACGGTTGGGTTGCCCGTCGATGGAATCTGAGTTCCGAATTCGGTGAATTCTTCGACAAGGAGGTGGATGCTTTTTTTCTGTTGGCGCTCTGCCTCCTGCTGTACGAGGACCGGTGCGTGGGATCGTGGGTCCTGATTCCGGGGCTTTTGCGTTACCTGTTTGTGAGCTATTTGAAATTCGCCGGGACGCGCGAGACCAAGGAGCAACGGAGCCGGCTCGGGTGCTGGAGTTATTGTTTGATGATGCTGTCCCTGATTTCCACTTTTTTCGTTCCGGAAGCGATTTATGTACCTCTGATTCTGGTCATGACCTCCGTTCTTTGTGCCTCCTTCGCCGATACCTTGCGGTGGATGCATAGACCGGCAGGAATGTCGCAGGGAGCGGAATGACCCGGGTCAGGACCAGGCAGATTCGGTCCGATGATGAGTTGCAGCTCTTCTTTGATCGTCTCGCGCTCGATTATCGAGATCAGCACGGCGATTCCGAAAAGTTGCTGCGTTACCGACTATCGGTGATTCGGCATCTTATCGGCGAGACGAGCAGGCACACTTTACTCGAGATCGGTTGCGGTACCGGGATTCATCTGTACGCGCTTGCGGACCAGTTCGAGCGGCTGATCGGCACGGATTTTTCTCCGGGGATGATCGAGCAGGCCAAGGCGATTCTCGCACGCAGGGCAGACGGGGACAAGATCACTGTCGCGGTGGATCGGGCCGAGCACTTGGCGACGATTTCCGATGCAGCCGTCGATGTAGTCCTCTGTGTCGGAGCCTTCGAACATATGACCGGCCAAGCCGCGGTTTTAGGCCAAGTGCGACGGGTCCTGAAGCCGAGGGGCTCTTTTGTGTGTCTGACCCCGAACGGTGATTATGTCTGGTATCGGCGCTGCGCGCCGCTCCTGGGCGTCGAAACCCGTCACCTGAGCAGCGACCGTTTTGTGACGTTGCCGTTGATTCATGAACTGCTGACCGGCGCCGGCTTGGAGCTTTCGGATTCCGGACATTGGACCTTCATTCCGCGGGGCGATGTGGGGCCTGCGCTGTCGCTCTTTCTCACCACAATGGATTGGGTGGGCCGATGTACGGGTTTGCCGGCGTTCCGGGGAGGGCTTTACTTCAAGGCCGTCAAACCCGGTGCGCCGAGTCTTTGACGGCCAGAATATCCAGTTGGTGCACGATCATACCGAGAACGCCTGCATCGACCGCGCGGGAGCGATCCGAATACCAGTCCGCGAGTGCCTCCGGGCTGAATCCCCGGCTGCCGGATGCCTCGCCGCGGATCATCGCCAGCAGCGACTTCAGGCAGAAGGCGTCCCGATCGCGATAGAGGCCGTTGACCGGAGTCATGTTCCAGTCCGAAGTGCCGTAAGTGTGGATCGCGAATCCCGCGGCCGCCAACTCGCCGAGCAAACGGCGCCCGGAGCGGGCTCCTCCGGTTGGCATTTCCTGGATGCGTCTGATTTCCATGCTGCGGTCATAATGATCGAGGATTCTTCTTTCGTATTCCTCGTCCGAATAGACCGGAAGCAGCGCCGTATCCCCGTCATAATTGAGGGCGGAGTAAAAAATCCCGCCGGGCACCAGAAGATCGAGAATTTTTTCGACGAGAGGTTGCAGCGGGACGATGTCCATGAAAGCGTGGGCACTGATCAGGTCGAAGCCGCCGGTGTTTTCATGCGGACTCCAATCGAGCACGGTAGCGCATTCAAAACCAATGCGAACGCTTTGCTGCTTGCGCCGCGCGGTGATTCCGGGGCCAATTTTTTCGGTCTGAAAGCCGAGACTGCGAAGCTTCCAGGTCAACTGTTCCGAAGCAATATCCAGCAAACCGGCGTCGATGTCGAGTCCTGTGAGTTCGAGCGAAGTATTCGGACACAGATCGATCAGCCGTTTTGGCATCGCGCCGGTTCCGCTTCCAAGGTCCAGGCAGCGTAAATGCCGTTTTGCCGCGAGCCCCTGTTTCAGGTTTTGCAGCACCTCGCGATTGAGACTTCGGCCATCCAGTGCATATTTGGCCTCCAGATAGGCGCGGAAATCGACCTTCACTCCGGATTCAGGGACGTTCCGGACCAGCGGTAGGCCGCCCAATCGGCGTCATTTTCCCATAGCTTCACCGACAGCCGGTCGCGGTCGAATTCCAGCTTTTCCACCAAGGACTCCCAGATGATCCGGGCGAAGTGCTCGAGGCTCGGATTCAGCCCCCGGAACGGCGCCAGGTCATTCAGGGTGTTTTCCTGAAAAGTCTCGATGATCTTCGAGAGTGCTGCTTCGAGGTCCACGATATCGACCAGATAGCCATGCCGGTCGAGTTCGGGCGCCTCGATCCGGACCTCGACTTTATAGCGGTGGCTGTGTCTCCTGTTTTCCTTGCCGAAATCGCCGCCGATCAGGAAATGTTGCGCGAAAAAATCGCGGGTGATGGCCAGTTGATACATGATTTTGATTCCTTCACGAATATTCGAAAATAACCTGGAGAGCATTCTCCAGACGTTGACTCGCAACCTGGAAGGCGCGGTCGCAATCACGCGGAGAAAACCGGTGGCTGATCAGGGAGGCCGGGCGCATGTCGCGAATCATTTTCCAGGCGAGATCGATTCTGCGTTGTTTCGTCCAGCGCCCGCCGAGCCGCGGATGGATGGTGCTGACCTGGCTGGATACGATATTGATCCTGCGTCGGTGAAAATGGCCGCCGAGATCCAGCCTTCGGTTCTGTGTTCCGTACCACGAGCCCGATACGATTGTTCCGGAAAATCCGGTGGCTTCGATAGCCTGGTTCAGGGTTTGCATATTACCCGAGAGTTCGAACGCGATATCGACCCCGCCGCAACCTTGATCGTCGAATAGTTCCTTCAACAGGGATTGCCATTGTTTCTCGTCGAGCGGATCGATCAGGATCGAGAGCCCGAAATCGCTTCCGCGTTTTCTTCTGTAGTCCAGCGGGTCGGCCGCGATCAGACGGTCGAGCGGAAATTTATGCAGCAGCCAACCAGTCAATAGGCCGACCACGCCGAGGCCGAAGATGATGACCCGGCTGCCGAATACCGGATCGGCGTCCATGACGAAATTCAGCGCGGCTTCCATGTTCGGCAGGAATAGCGCATCGTCGACCGAGAGTTCTTCGGGAATCGCAAGGCATTCCCGGATCGGAACGACGAGCCTGTTCTGATGCGGGTGGAACACGAAGACCATTCGGCCTGCCCAGTTCGGGTCCACGGCGGAGCCGCATTCGATGATTCTGCCGACCACGGCATAACCATAGCGAAACGGATAGACGAGATCGCCGGCAAGGCTCGGAATGACCGAATCCCCGCGCATTCCGGACGGCATGTGGCCGCGGTAAATCATCGACTCGGTACCGGGGCTGATCGCGGAACAGATCGACTCGATGAGAACTTCGTCTTCCTTTGGAGCTGCGAGCCCAATTTCCCGGCATTCCGATTTCCCGGGTTCGGTGTGGAAAATCGCTGAGGCCTTCATTCCGCGGATTTAATCGCTCCGTAGGCGATAATATCGGAACCGAGCCGCTGGTACTGGCAGTGATCGATAATCAGCGGAGGGGCGCCTGAAGGCCGATTCAGGTCTTCGACGGCTTTAAGCCCCCCGACCAACCGGGGTACGATCGTCACGATGCAGTAATTCACGAGTTGCCGGCCCAGGAACTGACCGATGATCGTGGCTCCCCCTTCAACCATGACGGACGTGTATCCGAGAGCCGCGATTACCTCAAGCGCGCTGTTCAGATCGACCCGATGATCAAGATCGGCCTTGACCGGAATGATGCGCGCGCCCAGAGATTCGAGGTGCCGCCTGCGCTCGGCCGGAGCCCGGTCGGTCGTTAAAATGATCGGTGGAAGGTCTTGCCCTTTCAAGAGCCTGGCTTCAGCGGGAAAGCGAAGCAGGCTGTCCAGAATGATGGGTTGCGGGTTCGGGCCTTCGCAATAACGGACGGTCAACTGCGGATCGTCCGCGAGCACGGTGTTGATCCCGACCAGAAGACAGTCGTGCTGGGATCTTAAAAAATGGGTCATTTCCAGAGATTTTGGGCAGCTCAGGGACAGGGAGTCCGCGCTTCTCGATGCGATGCTGCCGTCGATGCTTTGAGCATAACTGACCGTGACGAAAGGTACGCTGCCTGGTACGGATCGGGCCGCGCCCAGGTGGTTCACGAGCCGCTGCAAAAACAGCAGTCCCGCGACAGGCCGGGGACGCTGATTGAGTGACAGCATGTGGGACAACTTCTCGACCTTGGTCTTCAGGTAGTGTGCGTTTTCGTTGTGATGCCCGACTTCGATCGGAATTCGTTCGTCGACCTGAATCCCGAGTTCGCTGAGATCCGATATCTTGTTCGGATTGTTGGTCATGATCTTGACCGAGCGGACCCTGAGATCGCTGAGGATCAATGCCGCGAGCGCATAGTTGCGTTCATCCGGCCGGTGTCCGAGCTGAATATTCGCATCCACGGTATCGAAACCCTGGTCCTGGAGATTGTAGGCCTTCAGTTTTTCCAGAAGACCGATGCCGCGGCCTTCCTGGCGCAGATAAACCAGGATACCGCAATCCGAATTACCGATGAAACTCATCGAAGAATGCAGTTGATCACGGCAGTCGCAACGTCTGGAACTCAGCACATCGCCGGTGAAACATTCAGAATGGATGCGAACGGGCACTCCCGTCCGCCCGCTAACATTTCCTTTCACGAGGGCTACATGTTCTTTGTCATCGACGGTGTTTCCGTAGTAGTAGAGCATAAAGTCACCGTATTCGGTTGGAATGCGGGTGCGGACGATATTGGAAACTTTCGGTTGGGTACTTGGTATCACTTTGCTTTTATTGTCCGTTGCGCGGATATTATTCATCAGATGTTGTTTCGGATAATCTGCTCTATACAATACCATGCAAGGCATGCGATCCGGAAAACACCGGCCGGACCGGGCGATGTTTGGAAATATCCGGTCGGACAGCTTCTAATTTCCCTGGTTAATGGATATGCTGTATCGCGGAAAAACACTGTCAGGTGGCGGATAGTTCGAAGGGAAGAAAATCGAGTGATCGTTCGAAGATGGTCGAAATCCGGAAGGTGGAGTGTATTGTATTCTCTTTGTGGCGCTTTGGGTCAGCCGGCTGAATCAAGCGAAGCCGCGCCGGCGAAACCGGTTCTTATTGCCAGTGCAGGAACGAATCGGGGAGTAGTTTTAATTCAGAATAATCGGGAAAGTCGAGGGTTTTTTGATCGTGCGTGGACTCGCTAATTTCATCTTGGCCGGCAGGTTCAATGCGATATTCGTCACCGGATTTTTCGGTGCGATGTCTCTTTTTTTACTGCCTTTGAGCATATTCAGCGGCGCTGCGGTCGCGCTGGTGGCCTTGCGTAAAGGGATGGCCCAGGCTTTTTACATTCTTGCGGTCTCCGCGCTGCTGATCGTGGTTTCCTGGATGCTTTCCCCGGCCAGGCCGGGATTTCCGTTTCCGGTGGTTTTCGGGTTGTGGCTGCCGGTCATGGTAGGAGCGTGGTGGCTGCGCAGCACGGCGTCGCAGGCGAATGCCCTGATGGCAGTGGGTTTGGTGTGCGCGTTGTTCGTAGTCGGAATGTATCTGGCCGTCGGCGATGTCGTATCCTGGTGGAACGAATGGATCCAAACCGCGATGCCCGGCGTTCGCGACTCTGCGACCGTGGAATTCGGGCCCGAAGAGAATATCCGTCTGGCGAATGGTTTTGTTGCCATGCTGCTCGGTTTCGGTGCGATGTTTACGGTGCTGTTTGCGCGCTGGATGCAGGGGAAGCTTTTTAATCCGGGCGGCTTTGCCGCAGAGTTTGTCGCGATTAAACTTCCGCGCTCGGTTCTGGTCGGGATTCTTGTCGTGCTGATCGCATCGAGTTTTCTCAACACCCAGATGATGACCGATCTGTTCATGGTCGCGATCATGGTTTATTTCTTTCCGGGGCTTTCCGTGCTGCATGGAATCGTGGTGCGGCGCAGATTGAACCGGAACTGGCTGGTTGCACCCTATCTCGGGTTGATATTTTTGCCGTGGATTCTGATCCCGGGGCTTGCGATCCTCGGCGCGGCGGATTCATTTATCGATTTCCGCTCCCGAAAGTAAAGGCGGTTTCGAAATCTACATCCCATCCAAAACCGCAGATAGACCTTTTGACCTCGGTGGAACGATTATCGGAACACGGCCCGATCAACGCGTCGCGGCTCGCCAGAATCGCAGGGTCGTCATCGAACGCTGCAAGTCGGGTCGAGGCCTTCGATCCGGCCGGATGATCAGATGATTCCGGTTCGGGATACGATTCCCTGCGAAAACACGCCCGTGGTTACATGGGTCCTGATCGGTGTGAATATCGTAATATTCCTGCTGCTCAAGCTGCTTGACGAGCCGGTGGCCGTGCAGTACCTGCATCTTTATGGACTCGTGCCTGCGCGTTATTTTCATCCCGAATGGGCCGTCGCTCTGGGCTACCCGCCAAGGAATTACCTGCCTTTTCTGAGTTGTATGTTCCTGCACGCGGGTTGGTCTCATTTGCTGTTCAATATCTGGCTGATCTGGATTTTTGCGGACAATATAGAGGATGTCATGGGAAAGCCGCGCTTTCTGATGTTCTATCTGATTTGCGGCCTGATCGGCAGCCTCGTGCACCTGATTTACAATCCGGACTCGCAGATGCCGACCGTGGGAGCTTCGGGAGCGATTGCCGGCGTTCTCGGCGCATATTTCTTTTTGTATCCTTACGCCAAAATCGTGATTTGGATCCCGATTCTATTTTTGCCGATTTTCATTCAGGTTCCCGCGATCGCCTTTCTCGGCGTATGGGTCATCTTTCAACTTTATGAGGCAGCCACGGCATTGGTCGCGGGCCAGGCCTACATGGATGTCGCCTGGTGGGGGCATCTGGGCGGTTTTGTTGCCGGAGCCCTGCTGCATCGATTTTTCCTGCTTTCCCGCAATCTGCCCGGAGATCGCTAAAAGAATTCAATACCCAACAGTCGATAGGGTATACTATTTGATTTTGTAAATCCCGAATGAACCCTGAAGCTCGGAGGATAAATTTTTACAATGAATCGCATCAATATTGTTCTTGTCCGCATCGCACAACTGATTGTTTTTCTATTGTTTACATTTATTGTGTTGACCTATTTCGGGACTTTGATACTGATCCCGCTGGATGTGGTGGCACAGATCAGTGCTCTGTTGGCCTGGATCGGTCTGCCCGGAGCCTTGGCCGCCGTGCTTTCGCTGCCGATCGTCGGTTATCTGGGTTTTCTGGTTTATAAAATCCCCCGCTTGCTGTCGACAGTGCTCGAAATCGGATTCGAACTGGCCATCATCGGCCAGAGCCGCGTTTGTGAATTCAATGATATCGTAGCCTCGATGAGCACGGCCGACTACGGCTCCACGACTTCATAAAGGTTCCGAACTCCGCGATTTGAAAGCGGTCGGGACGGGCTTGAACACTGAATAAGCACGCTCGCCGGGTTCTTGATTTCGGTGATTATCCGCGTAAGCGGTTGTTCGGGCCGGTGTGGTCGGGATGGATGATGATTCAGGGGGTCCGGAGGTAGGTTGGCATGGGTGAAGTTTTACCATTCAGAAAGCCCAGAGTTTCAGAACGTTTCAAGGGCCTGTCCTTTTGTAGAAGCGGGTTCCATAAATGGGTGATCGTTAAGGACCAGCATTTTGACGCCAGGCAAGGAAAGCTGATCACGCTTTTCCAATGCCGTCGATGCGGCAAAACCAAGGTGGAATTGCTATAAAGAGAGCGCTGATTAAATCGCCGGCGGCTTCCTGGTCCAGAAACATGCCGGATACTTTCGGAAGCCCCGGGCCGCTTGATTATTATGAATCGGCATGATCAATCCAACAAATACGAGGCGGCCCGCCTTGGGGGTTTAGTGAATGAAGATCGCCAAACAATTTCTAAAAAAATTCCGCTACGGTAAGGAAATCATTGTGGTTTCCGGCCTGCCGCGATCCGGTACCTCGATGCTGATGAATATGCTTGCTTCCGGGGGGATGGAGGTCGTCAGCGACCGGGTGCGTGAATCGGATCCCGACAACCCGAAGGGATATTTCGAGGATGAACGGGTCAAGGATCTTGAGAAAGACCCGGATAAGTCATGGCTCCGCGCCGCGCGCGGTCGCACGATCAAAGTGATCTCGCACCTCCTCAAAGACCTTCCGGACGAAAATTATTACAAAGTCATTTTACTGCGCCGGAACCTCGAGGAAATCGTTGCGTCTCAGAACAAGATGCTGGACCGGCGCGGCGAACCCAACCCGATCGGCGACGACAAGGCGATCGAAGCTTACCGGAACCATCTGATCAATACCAAAGTGTTCCTGCGCAGGGCGCCGAATTTCGAAGTGCTGGAGCTTCAATATACACAGGTCATTCAGGATCCTTTCGAATCGGCGAGGAAAGTGAACGAATTTCTGGGCGGTTTACTGGATGTGGGTGCGATGGCCTCGGTGGTTGATTCCGCCCTTTATCGAAATCGAAAAGAAAAATCTCAACGATTGAGCCTGTCCTAGTCCTGTTCGCGAAACGCACGTCAATTCACACTGGATTCGGATTCGTTAAAATATGGATTTCCTGAACATGACTCCTGTTTCCGGCGCTTCGATCGCTCCGGTCCGGATCCGAATTATCATCCCTGTTATTCCAAAGAGGTAATCGCATTCCCATGCACGAAAAAAATTCGCTGCGAAGCGGTCTTTCCTGCGGTGTGATTTTATTGGCATTGATTTCGATCCTGCCAAGCACCGCGTATGCCTATGTCGGTCCGGGAGCCGGATTTGCGTTCATCGGTTCGTTCATGGCTCTATTCGCGGCCCTGTTGGCCGGGATCGGATCGTTGTTGATCTGGCCGCTGCGTTTTGTAATCCGTTCGGTTCGGCGGCGCAAGGCCCTGAACCGCTCGAATCTGAAACGCATGGTGATACTCGGACTCGATGGTCTCGACCCCAAATTGGTTGACCGGTGGATTGCGGAGGGACATTTGCCCAACCTTGAAAAACTCGCGGAGCAGGGCAGTTATTCAAGACTCCGAACCACGTACCCCTCGATTTCTCCGGTTGCCTGGTCCTCATTCATGACCGGCGTGGATCCGTCACGACATAATATCTTCGACTTTCTGAATCGCGATACCCGCACCTATATGCCCAAGCTTTCGAGTTCCGAGGTCGGTCCGACTACAAGGACCATTCGAGTCGGCGAATGGGTGATTCCGATCGGGAAGCCCTTGATTCGCAATATGCGCAAAAGCCGGGCATTCTGGAATATTCTCGGCGACCATGGCGTACCATCGAATATTCTGCGGGTTCCTCTGACCTTCCCGCCGGAAAAATTCGCCGGAGCTTTGCTTTCCGCCATGTGCGTTCCGGATCTGCGCGGAACCCAGGGATCCTTCACCTACTATACGACCAATCCCG
>JAKEEL010000086.1 GCA_022616595.1 Methylococcaceae bacterium | reverse complement strand
TACCAACAGTCAGTACAATCTTCCGGAGATCCAAAAGAATCTGCGCCATGCCTTCAATCGCCAAGGAATCGCCGAACGCTTCGCCGATCCCAGCGTCAGCAAGAGTATCGACTTGGATCTCAATCTCATCGATTTTTACGATCAAGAACTCGGCAAGATCGAGTGGACTATCCAGAAACAGGCGCAGACTTGTGACTTGCCCAGTTTGATTTTGTTCCGAACGGTACCCAGGCTTTGACGATTCTCGCCCACAAACTTGGGCGCGCCGTGTATTTCATGTTGCAACGAAAGAAGGTGTTTGATCAAAAAAAGTTTTTGAACAGTTAATGGAAGGCATGCCGGCAACCACCCGCCCAACTGGCATCGATCCGCACAAGCACCCGGGGACTGCAACTTTTGTAGCTTTGACTGCTCGAACCGGTCCCTCTGCGCTGCGGGATAGCCTTGCGCTGTGATTGGAACCGGCATGCGCTTCCACCTTTAATCCGATTTCCAGGATCTGCGCCTGACCCGAGCTCGTAGCCAACTGGATGATCGATCTTCGATCAAGTCCTTATCTTTCATGAATGAGCCGGTAGCAGGAGAACTTCAATTGATTCCAGAGCGACCGACCGAACCGAATCTGCTGTTCGGTTTGCCAATGACTCTCGATATGCGTTTGGGGCAGAACCTGTCCTTGAATTAGAAGGCAGAACCCTTGACTGACCGGCTGGATGTGAATCCAATGTTTCTCCTGTTTTTTGAAAAATAAATTTTCCAAAAAACAGGAGATCGATTATTTTTGTCTATTGACAGGGCGGGTCATTCACCCTCGGCGCCAGAACCCGGGCGCTTGGAGTGGGTGGTGAGCATGACCAACATAATTGATGGGAGTCCCCTTAACTTTGATCACGTTATTTGATGGACGAATAGGAGCCACCTTCCAATAACTTGAAAATTATCGAAGGGGGCGGTCTCCTGGTGATTGTCAAGATAACCGGGAGACCGATCCAGTATGCGATTGTTTTCTTTCCAATACAATCGTTAATTTATGCCATTAAACACCAGGTAAGAGCACACCTGGATACCAATCCGTACCCGAAAGGCATCAAGGCCTCCAACGATGCGTTCGCATCCTTTCGCTTGGCTCGTGATGATTTTCATGGCGAATGGAATTACACCATTACGCCAAACACTACATAAAAGTACAGATTATTCTTTTATGACTACTAGGAGTCTGAATAATTACTCCGGGTTAGTTTTTCTTTTCGAGTTTCATATGCATCAGATAACTCACGATCGCGCGTGCCTCGTCATCGCTTATCAGATTGTCAAATGCAGGCATTTTGGTGCCGGCGCGGTACGCCGTTGCATTCAAAATAAATCCGGGCAGCGCTTCTTCCTTGAAATATTCGCTAATATTTTTCGGAACATTGAGTTCAGGACCGACATCACCGCCTGAAAGATTAACCGAATGACACCGGATACAATAACGACTGAACAGCTTAAATCCGTTATTTACCGATTTGTCTCCGCCCGAGGGAGCGGCATCTCCAAAGTAAATTTTCGCTGGCTGCAAAGTAATGGAAGCCAGTTGAAAAGGCCACGGATAGCGCCATTCATCCAGGCCGTTCTTCGGCCACACCAGATAAAAGGGCGCCGGCGTCATGGTCTGTTTGCCGAATTTAAAATCCAGCCAGGATTTGTGCCCGGCCGCCGCATTGTCCTTGAACGCGACATACCCTGCTTCGAGATAGGCATCCTGATAGGCCATTGAAACCTTGTAGCCGTCGACGGCCGTAAACACGATGAGCAGATCATCGGTGTTCAACGATTCCGGAATTCGGATCTTCTTGAGGATGTCAATCAGCGGATAAGCTTGGTATTCCTTCGAAGCTTTGTAAACCGGGTCACGATCGATTTTTACGGTTTTCGAGGGTAATGATTTTGTAGAATCGGCGTTTGCCAAATCCAACTCCGGCCATTGTCCTTCGGCGAAACCGGTACCCGTAAGAAAACAAGATAGTGAAAAACCACAAAATAGAGCACTGTATCGCATGGTGGTGATTTCAGTCGTTACTCAAACCGGAGATTTTAGAATGCTTCCCCATCACAAATCAAAATTCTCTGTTTTTGTAGCGACTTTACAAGCCTGTTTGAATTGTTACTTACAATCAATTAATTAAACCATTTTTGCAAGGTTGACCGGCAAAAATACCGAAACATTGATGATAAAGTCTATGGCCAGGTGATCGCAGGAACGTTACTCGGTACATTCGGGATCTACGCCACTGCATCGTAACCCCTTTTTCTGTTCGCACCCGGTTACTCCCGATTGGTTGAAACCCGGCAAATTTTGTTTTAATGTAGCCTTGTCGATGCCGAATGCGTCGCACCTTTGGCCTGCGGCCGGTTCAGATCTTCAATTCCTTGGCAATTCCGACTTCCGTTGAGGTGTCTTATGGGCTTTTTCTCGAAACCCTCCCGATTACCCGGTCGCGAGCATGCCCTTCCGGGCCGATCTGAAAAAATGCAAGTCATGCCGACCCACTTCGTCAATGGCAACCGTGTTCTACCGCCGTTTCCCGACAATTCTCGAAAAGCCTGGTTCGGATTGGGCTGTTTCTGGGGAGCCGAACGCAAATTCTGGGAACTGCCCGGAGTGTACTCGACTTCAGTCGGTTACACGGGCGGTTTGACGCCGAACCCGACTTACGCGGAAGTGTGCACAGGCTTGACCGGGCATACTGAAGCCGTCCAGGTGATTTTCATGCCCGACCAAATCGATTACCGAAAGTTCCTGGAATTATTCTGGGAATCCCACGATCCGACCCAGGGCATGCGTCAGGGGAATGATCGCGGCACGCAATACCGCTCGGCGATCTATACCTTTGACGAGGAACAAGCTGCAAAGGCGGACCTTTCCCGAAACAGCTATCAGAAAAAGCTTTCCGAAGCCGGGTTCCCGGAGATCACGACCGAGATTCTACCCGCGCGGGAGTTTTATTATGCGGAAGAGTATCATCAGCAATATCTCGCGAAAAATCCGGGCGGCTACTGCGGTCTGGGCGGAACCGGTATCCAGTGTTCGGGATGAATACGCGATCACGAGGGATGAAAATCGGCTTGGATAAATAAAAAGGACTGGGGGCTATTTAAAGGCCCCGCAGTCCGTCAAGAGGAGGATATGCACCAAGTGCATAGACTAATCAGGTGGTAAGTAACCCAATGAGCTGGCACCTATACTAGCAAGGCTTTGTCAAGCACGGAATGTGGCATATTGTCGCACCCAATCCAGCATATAATACAATCACTTAGATTGGTCTTGGCAGGGTTTCGCACGAATCCCGGAAACTTCGGCGAAATTGCAATTCACTGCGTGTTGCCAAGTGGTCTCCGAAATCCGAAGACTCTTGTTAGGCTACAACCAAGCCCCCGTCGAATACCGGCAAATAAAATGGACTGGAGGCCGCCGTAAGACCCCGCAGTCCATCAAGAGGAGGATATGCATCGAATGCATAGACTGATTAGGTGGTAAGTGTCCTAATAAGCTGAAACGAATACTAGCAAGGCTTTGTCAAGCATGGAATGTGACATATTGTCGCACCTGGTATGCCAAGGCAATTCGGCTCGTCGTTGCTTCGGCCTCCACGCGTCAATGGTAGAATGACATTGGTTATGTCTCGCTCATCACGATGCTGACTCCTTTCGAAACCAATCGCAATATTGCCGCACTGCAGAATCTCAGGTGGCTGCTGCTGTTGCGCGGTTTCGTGATCAGCGGTGAATGTATCATTCTTGTTTCGGCCATCTACGTCGCGAACTACCCGATCAAAGCCGATCCGATCTGGACACTGATTTCGTTGTCCGTGATCGTAACGTCGCTAACCTGGTACCGGCTCCACGTCGATTACCCGGTCTTCGAGCGCGAGCTATTTTTTCATTTATTGATCGATGTCGGTATCGTCGCGGGGCTCTTGTATTTTTCCGGGGGCGGTACGAATCCCTTGATCTGGTTCTTCCTGTTACCGCTGATCGTGACCGCCACGATTCTGCCCCAAATCTATACCTGGTTCATGGTCGGCCTGACCTCGGCCTTTTACATGTTATTGATCGGCTATCATATTCCCTTGCCCAATCTGCCCGAACCGGTCCGTAGATCCGATATACCCACATCGATTCTCGAGCTTCAACCCGACTACGACCTGAATTTGCACACCTTCACGCTCTGGTTCGGATATGTGCTGATTGCGGGCGCGGTCGCTTATTTCGTAGTCGAAATGACCAATACCCTGCGCGAGCGGGAGCGAAAACTCGCCCAGGTCCGCGAGGACGCTCTTCGAGACGAAAGGGTCGTCGCGCTCGGCACATTGGCCGCCGGCGCGGCGCACGAAATGGGTACGCCGCTCGGAACCATCGCGATCCTGACCCATGAATTGCAAAAGGAATACAGTCCCGAACGCTTCAAGGATCTCAACAGTAAGCTGGCGATCATTCGCGATCAGATCGATCGATGCAAAGAAGCCTTATCGGTACTGTCCGCATCGGCGGGTGAACTCAAAGCCGAGTCCGGCCGTCTCATGACAGTCGGGGCCTACGTTCGCGATGTGGTGCGTCAATGGCAGAAACAGCAACCCGGTGTACCCTTGAAATTTCAGGCCAACGGCGACGAACCGACGCCGAGTCTCGTCGCCGACCGGACACTGACCCATGCATTGATCAATATATTGAATAACGCCGCCGAAGTTTCTCCGGAATATGTGGAATTCATCGCGCACTGGAACGCATCGGCCTTGATCCTGAATATTCTCGACCGGGGCCCCGGAATCAATCCGGAACTGATCGAAAATGCCGGAAACCGGCCGTTTTCCACGAAAGATACCGGGCTCGGGGTCGGTCTGTTCCTGGCCAAGGCCACGATCACCCGGCTTGGCGGCACGTTGCGGTTTTCCAAACGCCCGGAAGGCGGGACATCGATTCGGATCACCTTACCCCTGCTTCCCGCAATCACGGCATCCAAGAATTATGGCGAATAGCGGCGAAGACAACCCCCGTCTGCTTCTGGTTGACGACGATCCGGTTTATTGCTCGGTTTTGGCTCAGGCACTCAGAAAACGCGAGTATGACGTCAGCATCGCCCATGACCTGCAAAGCGCCTTTCAACTGGCGCGGGAAATCCATCCCGAATATGCGGTGGTCGACCTCAGAATCGGACACGAGTCCGGACTCGAGCTGGTCAAGCAACTCACCGAAATGGAAGATGATGTCCACATCGTGGTGCTTACCGGATTTGCGAGTATCGCGACAGCCGTCGAGTCGATCAAACTCGGGGCCACGCATTACCTGACCAAACCGGCCGACACCGACGAAATTATCCAAGCATTGAATCGCGACGAGGGAGATTCGAATATTTCGGTCAAGGACCGGCCGCTTTCTGTCAAGCGCTTGGAATGGGAGCATTTGCAGAAGGTGCTGATGGAACACAACGGAAATATTTCCGCCGCGGCGCGCGCGCTCGGAATGCATCGACGAACCTTGCAGCGGAAACTCGACAAGAAACCGGTACGGGAATAACAGGACTCATTCGCTTGCCGAACCTGATATGGACGAAACCAGAAAAAATTCGCCGCGGACTTATTTTCAGCTAGCCGGCTTCAGAACGATCTTGGCCTCTTCCCACAACGCATCCAGTTCCTGCAGCGCGCACTCGTCGAGTTGTCTCCCCTGTTCCGCGACCTGCTGCTCGATATAACGAAAGCGGCGTTCGAACTTCCGGCTTGCGTGATGCAATGCGTTTTCCGGCTCGACCCCGAGATGGCGCGCGAGATTGACCGTCACGAACAACAGGTCTCCGAGTTCTTCGCGGATATTGGCCTGATCGCCGGATTGGTAGGCTTCGCGAAGCTCTTCGAGTTCCTCCTCGACCTTGTCGAAAACCGGAGCGGCTTCGGGCCAGTCGAATCCATGCCGCGACGCACGCTGCTGCATCTTGGCGGCGAACATCAGGGCCGGCAGCGCAGATGCGATGCCGTCGAGCGCGCTGCGGCCTGCTTGGGGTTTCTTGCGTCGCTCCTCGGCTTTCGCGACCTCCCAAGCCCTGACCCGCTGCTGGTTCGTTTCATACCGCAGATCGCCGAAGACATGCGGATGCCTGCGCACCAGCTTGGCGCAAATTTCCGCGGCTACCGCATCGAAATCGAAAAGGCCCTGTTCCTCGGCGATTCTCGAATGAAAAGCGATCTGGAGCAGCAAATCCCCGAGTTCTTCCTGGAGGTCATGGGTATTCTGCCGTTCGATTGCATCTCGGACTTCGTAAGCCTCCTCGAGTAAATAAGGGCTCAAACTCTCGAAGTTCTGCTCACGATCCCAGGGACAACCGCGTTCCGGATCCCGAAGGCGCGCGACAATTTCCAACAACCGTCGGGTATTGGTCAGGGACCCGGGGCTAAAACTGGTATTCAAAATTTTCCCGGAAGCGTTCGCGGAATTCTGCCATCGAGAAATGGTGATTCTGGGTCCCCTCGGATTCGATTTTCAAAGCCCCCATGAGCGAGGCGATCCGGCCCGTGGTTGGCCAATCCAGTTCTTCAATCAGTCCGTATAGCAGACCGGCCCGATAGGCATCGCCGCATCCGGTCGGATCGAGAACCGTCTTGGGGCGTCCCGGAGGGATATAAATCCGTTCGTCCTTGATATAAATCTGGGAACCCTGTCCGCTGCGGGTTACGACCACCGCATCCACCCGGTCCGCGATCCGGTCGATCGAAAGACCGGTGCGTTGGGTCATCAACTGGGCTTCGTAATCATTCAGAGTCACCCAGGTCGCAAGGTCGATCAGATCGGTCAGTTCGTCCCCGTTGAACATCGGAAGCCCCTGCCCCGGATCGAACACGAAGGGAATGCCCGCATCGACAAATTCCCGGGCATGTTGAATCATTCCTTCCTTGCCGTCCGGGGAGACCGTTCCGATTTTAATCCTCGGGTCCTTCGGCACGCTTTGGCAGTGAGCCAGGGACATCGCGCCCGGATGAAACGCGGTGATCTGGTTATCATCCATGTCGGTCGTGATATAGGCCTGCGCGGTATAGCTGTCCTCGAACCGGTGGATGAATTCGGTCGAAATCCCGTGTTTGTCCAGCCACTGCCGGTACGGCTCAAAATCCTGACCGACGCTGGCCATCGGTAGCGGTTCGCCGCCCAAGAGCCGGAGACTATAGGCAATGTTCCCCGCGCACCCGCCGAATTCCCGGCGCAGTTCGGGAACCAGAAACGAGACATTGAGTATATGGACCTTATCCGGAAGGATATGATTCTTGAAGCGGTCTTGAAAAACCATGATGGTGTCATAAGCCATGGAGCCGCAGATTAAAGCACTCATTTTTACGAATCTCCCCCCGAGATTTCATTCAACAACGCGAATCGGGAATCCGTTTCCCGGGCGCGCCGAAACTCATTCTTCTTCCGTGAGCACCCTGGTGTACGCCGCGGCATCGAGCAAGCGCTCGAAGTCGGCGGCGGAATCCGGACGAATCGTGAACAACCAGGCACCATAGGGATTGTCATTGATGGATTCCGGAGCGTCATTCAATTCTTCGTTGCGCGCGATCACAGTTCCGGAAACCGGGCAGTACAATTCGGCCACCGCTTTGACCGATTCAAGACTGCCGCAAGCATCGTCAGCCGCCAACCGGTCTCCGCCATTAGGCAGTTCCACAAAGACCAGGTCTCCCAACTGCTTCTGAGCGTGATCCGTAATGCCGATCTTGACCGTACCGTCGCCTTCCAGTCTTGCCCATTCATGGTTTGCCGTATATCTGAGGTCTTCGGGTACATTGCTCATTCCAATACTCTCCCAATCAAAATCTATCAATCGACAAACGAACCGATTTCCGGCCCTCTAAAAGCACCCGCTTATCATACCTGATCCGCCTGACCGATGGCAGCACGGACAGTCTGAAAGCGATCAGGAAAACAGCAATCCAGGCGGACTTCGATCGTGCGGTCGCGAT
>JAKEEL010000085.1 GCA_022616595.1 Methylococcaceae bacterium | reverse complement strand
TAGACGACCACGTCGGCCAGTTGCATGATCCTCATCGCGCGGAAGGTCAGCAGATCCGGATCGCCGGGGCCCGCTCCGACAAGATAGACCATGCCGGGTCCGGCTCCCTGGCGCTCGGCCCGTTCCAGTTCGCTTCTGAACCGGTTCCGGGCCTCCGCTTCGCGGCCCGCGAACACCAGTTCGGCGACCGGGCCGAGCAGGGCTTTCTCCCAGAAACGACGCCGCTGATCCGGATCGCGGATACATTCCTTGACCTGCGAGCGAAAGTGCTCGGCCAGGCTCGCGAGTTTCCCGTATCCGGCCGGGATCAGGCTCTCGAGGCGCTCCCGGAGCAGCCGCGCCAGAACCGGCGATGCGCTTCCGGTCGAAACCGCGGCGATCACCGGGGAACGGTCGACGATCGCGGGAAAGATGAAGCTGCACAATTCGGGGTTGTCCACCACGTTGACCGGGATATTGGCCCGGTTCGACGCTTCGGCGACACTGATATTCACCGCGCGGTCTCCGGTCGCCGAAACGACCAGGAAGAAACCCGCAACATCCGCGGCGCAGAATTCGCGCCTGATATGGACCACCTCGGCGTCGAGCCTTGCTTGGAACGCGGGCGTGAGGCGCGGCGCGACGATGGTGATCTTGGCACCGGCTTTTTGCAACAGGGCGTATTTCCGCAACGCGATATCGCCGCCGCCGACGATCAGGCACTTGCGGCCATCCAGAGCCAGGAATGCAGGAAGGTATTTCATGACTGATTATTGTCTCACGACGAACGACTTGCGGGGGCGGATGGAAATCAATCTCCCGCGGCGGGAACAGGGAATTATGATATCCTTTGCGCCCCGAGCCGTGAAGCTGGGTTTCTGAAACATTCAGAATGCCGGTGAACAACCAATGCTAGAACTCAATCCAATTGTGCATAAAATCGATGATCTTCGGAGCCGTTGCGAGGCTCTGAGGGGGTATCTTTGACTTCGAAACCAAAAAAGAGCGGCTCGTAGAGGTATTGCGCGAACTCGAAGATCCCAAGATCTGGGACAACAAGGAAGTCGCGCAGGCCTTGGGCCGCGAACGCGTGCAGCTCGAGGAGGTCGTGAACACGATCCAGGAAATGGATCGTTCGCTGAAGGACAGCCAGGAACTGCTCGATCTGGCCGCCGAAGAAGGCGATGCGGAAACCGTGGAGACCATCGTC
Source organism: Methylococcaceae bacterium (assembly GCA_022616595.1). Taxonomy (GTDB): domain Bacteria; phylum Pseudomonadota; class Gammaproteobacteria; order Methylococcales; family UBA1147; genus UBA1147. The sequence continues at coordinate 2,446 of JAKEEL010000085.1, read as the reverse complement.
CGTGACCTGAAGTCCTTCGAGTCACGGGTTGCCGCGCTCGAGTTCCGCCGCATGTTTTCGGGAGAAATGGACCCGAACAATGCCTTCGTCGACATTCAGGCTGGCTCCGGCGGCACCGAGGCGCAGGATTGGGCCGAAATGCTGCTCAGGATGTATCTGCGCTGGGGCGAACGCAAGGGTTTCAAGACCGAATTGATCGAAGTTTCGGACGGCGAGGTTGCGGGAATCAAGAGCGCGACGATCAAATTCGACGGAGACTATGCATTCGGATGGCTGCGAACCGAAACCGGCGTCCACCGGCTGGTGCGCAAATCACCCTTCGACTCCGGCAATCGCCGCCATACTTCCTTCGCGGCGGTGTTCTGTTCGCCGGAAGTCGATGACGAGATCGATATCGAGATCAATCCCGCGGATCTCCGGATCGACGTCTACCGCGCGAGCGGCGCCGGGGGGCAGCATGTCAACCGGACCGAATCGGCGGTCCGGATCACGCATCTGCCGAGCAATATCGTCGTACAGTGCCAGAGCGATCGCTCGCAGCACAAAAACAAAGCCACCGCGATGAAGCAGCTCAAGGCCAAGCTTTACGAAATGGAAATGCTCAAGCGGAACGCCGAACAACAAAAGCTGGAACAGTCGAAATCGGACATCGGCTGGGGCAGCCAGATCCGTTCCTATGTGCTCGATCAATCGAGGATCAAGGATTTGCGGACCGGTGTCGAAACCGGGAATACCCAGGCGGTTCTGGACGGCAATCTGGATCCCTTCATCGAAGCCAGCTTGAAGCAGGGCCTTTGATGTTCCGTTTAAAAGACATTTTCAATCGATAGCAAGCCATGTCAGATCAGGACGAACAGGAACAGATCCGGCAACGCCGCAGCAAACTGGATGCGGCACGCGATAACGGTCAAGCCTTCCCGACCGATTTCCGGCGCAATGTGGTGGCCGGTGAGGTCCGTGCGCGCTACGAAGACAAGGACCACGACACGCTCGAAGCCCATGCGGTCCGGGTCAAGGTCGCGGGCCGGATGATGACCCGGCGCGTCATGGGCAAGGCCAGTTTCTGCCACCTTCAGGACATGTCGGGCAAGATCCAGCTGTACGTGACCCGGGACAATCTGCCCCAAGACTGCTACAACCAGGAATTCAAAAAGTGGGATATCGGGGACATCATCGGCGCCGAGGGTGTATTGTTCCGCACCCAGACCGGCGAACTCAGCGTCAAGGTCGATGCAATCCGGCTCCTGACCAAGGCGCTGCGTCCCTTGCCGGAAAAGTTTCATGGCCTCGCGGACCAGGAAATCCGGTACCGGCAACGCTACCTGGACCTGATCATGAACGAAACGACCCGGGAAACTTTCCGGATGCGCTCGAAAATCGTCAATTACATCCGTCAGTTTTTGACCGCAAGGGACTTCCTGGAAGTAGAGACCCCGATGATGCAGGCGATACCCGGCGGAGCCACGGCGCGCCCTTTCGAGACCTATCACAACGCGCTCGACATGGGGTTGTATCTGCGGATTGCACCCGAGTTGTACCTGAAACGGCTGGTGGTCGGCGGGTTCGAAAAGGTCTTCGAAATCAATCGCAATTTCCGCAACGAAGGATTGTCGAGCCGTCACAACCCGGAATTTACCATGCTGGAGTTTTATCAGGCCTATGCCGAATACACGGATCTGATGGACCTGACCGAGAACATGCTGCGCGGCTTGGCCAACGAAGTCACGGGCGGCACGGAAATCCCTTATCAGGGCGAACGGTACGATTTCGCGAGACCTTTCCGGCGCATGACGGTTCTCGAATCGATTCTTCACTTCAACCCGAACCTCCGATTAAGCGACCTCGTGTCCGAGGAACCGGCTCGCCGCGCCGCGCGGGATTTGGGTATTTCGATTCTGGAAAGTTTCGGACTTGGTAAGATTCAAATCGAGATCTTCGAGAAAACCGTCGAAAACCGTCTGCTCGAACCGACATTCATCACCGAATACCCGGTGGAGGTTTCACCGCTGGCCCGGCGCAACGACCGGACTCCGGAAGTCGCCGACCGCTTCGAATTTTTTGTCGGCGGGCGGGAGATCGCGAACGGCTTCACCGAGCTGAACGATCCCGAGGATCAGGCGGAACGGTTTCGCAAGCAGGTCGCGGATAAGGAAGCCGGGGACCAGGAAGCGATGCACTATGATGAGGACTATATCATCGCGCTCGAACACGGAATGCCGCCGACCGCGGGCGAGGGGATCGGCATCGACCGGTTGGTCATGTTGTTCACCGATTCGCCGTCGATCCGCGATGTTTTGTTGTTTCCGCAGTTGCGGTCGAGGCCGTGAGAAATCCTTCGCCTCGCGCAGGCCGCCGGACTCGCTGGCTTGCATGTCGTGATCGGCAACACCTACGGCTGCACTTGGGGAACGGCCGGGCGAGATTTGCTCGGGCCTCGCCCGGCCTG
>JAKEEL010000084.1 GCA_022616595.1 Methylococcaceae bacterium | reverse complement strand
TCCGCGCGCATCGGCTCAAACACCCGGCCGTTCCGGATCGATGAAGTTGCCCGCGACCCCGAAACGCCGGCCCAGGATTTCCCGAGCCAGGACAACATCCTTCCCGATTCGCTGTTTCAATTCATCCAGCGAATTGAAGCGTATTTCGTCGCGAATTTTTTCATGAAAATGCACCTCGACATGGCTGCCGTAGAGGTCCCATTCGAAATCGAACAGATGGACCTCCAGAAAGAAAACCGGATCTCTGCCGAAGGTGGGACGCACCCCGACATTCGCGACTCCGGCCCATTCGCGGTCCCGGAATCCGCTCATTGTAACGGCAAATACGCCGCGAACCGGAGGATTTTTGCGAAGGATCGCGATATTCGCGGTGGGGAACCCGATCGCCCGGCCATTCTGCTTCCCCGGAATCACCTTGCCGTTGATCGAAAACGGTCTGCCGAGAAAGCGTTTCGCGCTGTCCAGATCTCCGGCCGCCAAGGCGTCGCGGATCAAGGTGCTGCTGACCCGTTCGCCGCCGACGCTGTGAGAGCCCGTACTCTCGACCGTAAAACCGAATCGCGCCGCAAGGGAGCGGAGTGATTCATAATCGCCGGATCTCCCGTAACCGAAGCGAAAATCATCCCCGACCACCAGATATTTTGTGTTCAGGCCGTCCGCCAGAATTTGCTGCACGAATTCGGCGGGCGATAACCTCGACAACGCGCAGTTGAAACGCAATATCAATAGATAATGGACCTGCAACTGCCGCAGCAACAGCACTTTGTCGCGCAGGCGGCTCAGGCGCGCCGGCGTTTCTTCCGGACGGAAATATTCGAGCGGCTGCGGTTCGAACAGCATGACAACAACCGGCAGATTCAATTCCAGGGCTTTTTCGGCAAGTTTTGAAATGACCGCCTGATGCCCTCGATGAACCCCGTCGAAATTTCCGATCGTAAGGGCGCATCCCTGCTCCAGCTTTCGGAGATTGATCAGACCACGGATTACTTGCATGGGACAGTCAGGAAATTACCAGTGGGGTGAAGAAAGGGTAATTCTAATTGAAGCAAGCGGGATCGCATCGATGAATACGACGAACCCAGGCAGTTTATAGGGTGTTAAACGGTCTGCACAATAGTCGATCACTTCCTGTTTCGTCAAATTCTGATCCAGTTGGTTTATACTTATCGCACATCGAATTTCGGCGCCGGGGTGCTTTCCAGAAGACGCGGTGAAACCGTCCTTGGAGGCTTTGTGACAGCAAGGAAGCTGTAAAAACCTGTGGAACACCGCAGCGCCTGCCCGTACGTGTACCAAAATTCGAGGTACAAGAGGCATACTTTTCTCGACACAACCCTCCAACACTCCTTGCAGGACAGAGTTCCATGAACGACTTGAACGGCAAGACCCTGCTCATAACCGTCGGCTCGCGCGGTATCGGGGAGGCGATCGGGCTGCGCGCGGAGGGGATCAGCGACTTCAGCCGTTACGCGGTCGATGGATCGCAGCCGCTGCAGACCGATCTGTTCTTGTGATGGTCGACCGCCTTAAAGTAAAGATCAGGTTTCCAGGCCCATTGTCCTGTATCCCTTTCCCTGAAACACGACCTTCTGCCAACACCGGCGCTGGCGGCCTCGCGAAGCTGGCCGCGATGGGTTTGGTGCACTTAAGCCTTCGCGTAACGCAATATCCAGGAAGACGATCTTTTTCCGGCTTCAAATAATGCGCCGCGGCATTGATATTCGTATTCGGAAATGATTCGCAAGGTTTCCATGCCACGGATGCTTCCATTCGTGCTCTGATACGAGGAAAGAATCGTGTCGTCCACGAATACCAGCATCCCATGCAGGCGCCCCAATAAATCGTTCGAGGCATGCCAGACCGACGATTCCCGCTCCGATTCGATCGGCGTATATTCGTAAACTGTTTTGTATTGAAGATTTCTGTATTCGGCGCTGGCTTCCGCTTTCAATTCCATCGTAACTTCATTGAACCAGCAGCCGTTTCGATGCCTGATCACGCTTTCGCCTTCAACATCGACAGAAAGCGACCTTTCGTTGATGTAGACTCCGCTGACCAGCCAGACCGATTCATCAAACAGGTAGCGATGTCTTTGGGGTGCCGGAGCCAGGGCGGGAACGGTAGAATCAGGCATTCGATCGGCCTCGCGAACTTCGTTTTTTGGCCCCGGAAGCTTCCGCCCGGATTCTGCTTCTCCGGGATGCAATTCGGGAAACGCCTCCGCGAACGGGTTCTTTCCCGCGCGAAACTGTTCGAACATGCTGCGTAAGAAATCGTTTAGCCATTTTGTCACCACGCTTTCCCTCCTCGTCAGGTCCGGTTCCCTCGGGTTGCCAGGCCGGAATAAGATGCTTGGCTCCATTCCCGATCAGGTCCGCCCGGCCCATTTCTTGTAAGGCCTTGCGTAACATCGGCCAGTTATACGGATCATGATAGCGTAAAAAGGCCTTATGCAAGCGCCTGATTTTCATTCCCTTGGGAATCGACACGGAAGGGCTGTCGCGCGTGATCCTCTTAAGCGGATTCTTTTTCGAATGGTACATCGCGGTCGCGGTCGCCATCGGGGACGGAAGAAAAGCCTGCACCTGATCGGCGCGGAAACCGTTGCGTTTGAGCCAAAGCGCCAGATTCAGCATGTCCCCGGTCGTCGTTCCGGGATGGGCCGCGATGAAATAGGGGATCAGATATTGTTCCTTGCCGGCTTCTTTCGAATAGCGATCGAACATCTTTTTGAAGCGGTCATAGGCGCCGATCCCAGGTTTCATCATTTTCGATAATGGACCCTCCTCGGTATGTTCCGGGGCGATCTTCAGATAACCGCCGACGTGGTGAGTCACCAGTTCCTTGACATATTCCGGAGATTCCACGGCAAGATCGTAACGCAATCCGGAGGCGACCAGGACTTTTTTGACACCCGGCAGACCCCTCGCGCGGCGGTAGAGCCGGATCAGGTGACTGTGATCGGTATTCAGGTTTTTACAGATTCCGGGGTAAACGCAGGACGGCCTGCGGCACGCGGCCTCAATTGCAGGATCCTTGCAGGCCAGCCGGTACATGTTCGCGGTCGGCCCGCCGACATCGGAAATCACGCCCGTGAAATTCGGCGAGTGATCGCGGATTTTTTCGATTTCCCGGATGACCGAATCCTCGGATCGATTCTGGATAATCCGGCCTTCGTGCTCGGTGATCGAACAAAAGGTGCATCCTCCGAAACATCCGCGCATGATCGTGACAGAATGCTGAATCATTTCGAAGGCCGGGATGCGCCGTCCCTGATAGGCTTCATGCGGCCGGCGGCTATAGGGCAATTCGTAAACCGCGTCCATTTCATCCGTGGCCAGCGGAATGGGCGGGGGGTTCAGCCAGATTTCCTTGTCGCCGTGCCGTTGGACCAGGGCCATCGCATTGCCCGGATTGGTTTCCGCGTGGAGTATCCGGGAGGCATGCGCATACAGGACCGGGTCATTCTTGACGTCGTGATAGGCAGGCAGGCGAATCACGGTTCTGCCGCGGTCATTGAAGCGCAATTGACGGCGGAACAGGATCACATTGCCTGCCGCCGGGGCCGGCGCCGAACAGCTTTCCGTTCCCGCGTCATAGGGGTCCGGATGCGGGCTCGTGGCCCCGGGAGTCTCCAGCTCGGTGGAATCCCACTCGATCCAGTCGTCCGGAACTTCATCCCGGACGAAGGCCGTGCCGCGAATATCCTGGATGTCCTTGACCGGTTCGCCGGCCGCGAGGCGGTGCGCGATCTCGACAACCTGGCGTTCGCCGTTCCCGTATACGAGCAGGTCGGCACGCGCATCCAGCAGCACCGAGCGTCTGACTTTATCGGACCAATAATCGTAATGCGCAATTCTACGCAGACTCGCTTCGATCCCTCCAATCACAATCGGCACATCCCGAAAAGCCTCCTTGCAGCGCTGGGAATAGACCAGCACACAGCGGTCCGGCCGCCTGCCGCCTTCACCTTGCGGGGTATAGGCATCATCGGAACGGATTCTTCGATCCGCGGTATAGCGGTTGACCATGGAATCCATGTTGCCACCGGTTACGCCGAAGAAAAGATTCGGCCGGCCCAGCGCTTTGAAAGCCTCGGCGTTCTGCCACTCGGGTTGCGCGATGATCCCGACGCGGAAGCCTTGCGCCTC
>JAKEEL010000083.1 GCA_022616595.1 Methylococcaceae bacterium | reverse complement strand
GGGGTTGTCTGGTGGCCATGACCGGAGACGGTACCAACGACGCCCCGGCCCTGGCTCAAGCCGATGTGGCGGTTGCCATGAACAGCGGCACCCAGGCGGCCAAGGAAGCCGGCAACATGGTCGATCTCGACTCCAATCCCACCAAACTGATCGAAATCGTCGAAACCGGTAAGCAGATGCTGATGACCCGGGGTGCGCTCACGACTTTCAGTATCGCCAACGACCTGGCGAAATATTTTGCCATCATTCCCGCCGCGTTTTCCGGCACCTATCCCGCGTTGGGCGCGCTGAATATGATGGGGCTCGCGAGTCCGTCCAGCGCGATTCTGTCCGCCGTGATCTTCAACGCACTGATTATCGTGCTGCTGATTCCGCTGGCTCTGAAGGGGGTCGCGTACCGTCCGATCGGCGCCGCCAGGCTGTTGAGGAATAATTTGATCATATATGGAATAGGGGGTATAATAGTTCCTTTTGCTCTAATTAAATTCATCGACATCGTGCTGGTCTTTTTTGCTCTGGTTTGAGGCGCACGCCGTGTGGAATCATGCAAAGTCCGCCGTTTCGATGTTAATGATCTGGACCTTCATCACCGGTGTCGTCTATCCCCTTGTGATCACCGGCATCGCGCAGTGGTTATTTCCGGACCAGGCCAACGGCAGCCTGATCGTGAAGGATGGCAAACCGGTCGGTTCCGCGCTGATCGGTCAATCGTTCAGCTCGCCGCGATATTTCCGCAGCCGTCCGTCCGCGACCGGCGGGATGCCGTATAACGCCGCCGCGTCGGGCGGCAGCAATTTGGGACCGACCAATCCGGCCTTGATCGCAGCGGTAGCGGCGAGGATCGAAAGTCTGCGGGAAGCCGATCCCGGCAATCGATCTCCCGTGCCGATCGATTTGGTCACCGCGTCCGGCAGCGGCCTGGATCCCCATATCAGTCCGGCCGCGGCCGAGTATCAGGTGAACCGTGTCGCGCAAGCGAGGAGTTTAACGACGCAAGTGGTGCGTGAATTGGTTTCGCGCCACACGGAATCGCGTCAGCTCGAACTGTTGGGTGAACCGAGAGTCAATGTTCTGCGTCTGAATCTCGCCCTGGATGAAATCCATCAACCTCGGCCGGATGGACCCGATTGGATCGATCACCGATAATCGCGACCGTGTCCGGCGAACGTCCCGATCCCGATGTACTCCTGGCGAAAGTGGAGCGTGATGAAGCCAAAGCCCGGCGCGGACGATTGAAGATTTTCTTCGGCGCCTCCGCAGGCGTCGGAAAAACCTACTCGATGCTGCTCGCGGCCAGGGAGCGACGGGCCACGGGCATTGATGTGGCCGTGGGGCTCGTGGAAACTCACGGCCGCAAGGAAACCGCACAGCTGCTGAAAGGATTGGAAGTCCTGCCGGCCCGTAACATCGATTACCGCGGTACCCGCCTGCGCGAGTTCGACCTCGATGGGGCTCTGAAGCGTCGGCCGTCGTTAATTCTGGTCGATGAATTGGCCCACAGCAACGCGCCGGGCTCGCGTCACCCCAAACGCTGGCAAGACGTGGAAGAACTGCTTGGCGCAGGGATCGATGTTTACACCACGCTGAACGTTCAGCATCTGGAAAGCCTTAGCGACGATGTCGGCCAGTTCTCCGGCATTCGCGTCTTTGAGACGGTGCCGGACACGGTCTTCGAGCAGGCTGACGAAGTCGAACTGGTGGATTTGCCGCCCGACGAGCTCTTGGTGCGCTTCAAGGAAGGCAAGGTTTATCTGCCGCAACAGGCCGAACGCGCGATCAGGAACTTTTTCCGCAAAGGCAATCTGATCGCGCTGCGCGAACTCGCGTTGAGGCAAACCGCGGACCGGGTCGATGCGCAAATGCAGGACTATCGCGAAGATCATGCGATTCGCGAGATCTGGCAGGTTGGCGAGCGCATTCTGGTCTGCATCGGCCCGGACGCGGTCGCGGAACAGTTGGTGCGGGCTGGAAAACGTTTGGCCAGCGGATTGCGCGGCGAATGGATCGTGGCATACGTGGAAACACCGCGATTGCAGCGCTTGCCGGCCAGCAAACGCGATGGCGTGCTGAATATCCTGCGGCTGGCCGAGCAGCTCGGGGCGGAAACGGTCACCTTGAGCGCGCCGGAAATCGCTGAAGCGCTGATCAATTTCGCGAAGGAACGGAACATCACCAAGATCGTGATGGGCAAACCGAGGCGCCGAGGCTGGAAGCGTTGGCTGCTCGGCTCGGTGGTGGATACCCTGATCGGCGAGGCCCATAACATCAATATTCAGATGATGGGCAATCCAAGGAGTGCTGCCGGAGACTCGGAACTGCCGGCTTCCCGCAGGGCGCCGCCGCCGGGGCTCAGTTCGGATTCGGGACAGAAACGCAAGCGCGGTTACCGCGGCTATGGACTCGCAGTAGGCGTCATCGCAGTGTGCTCACTCCTCGCGGAAAGCCTCTACGGCAGGATTGAACTCGCGAACCTCGTGATGATATACCTGTTGGGCGTCGTGTTCGTCGCGACGAGTCTCGGGCGTGGCCCGTCGATCCTGGCTTCGATTCTCAGCGTGGTTGCTTTCGATTTGTTGTTCGTCGCGCCTTACTTCAGGTTTTCGGTATCCGATACCCAATACCTCGTGACTTTGGGCGCAATGCTCGCGGTCGCGATGGTGATCAGCAACCTGATGGCCAACGTCCGGTCCCAGGCGAAGGTGGCCGCTCACCGCGAAAGGCGCGCTTCCGTACTGTACGCGATGAGCAAGGAACTGTCCACGGGCCGGAGCGAAGCGGAGATCTTGCGGATCGCGGTGCGTCACATCCATACTGAATTCGGTAGCCGGAACGTCGTGCTTTTCCCGGATGAAAACGGACGAATCCAGTATCCAACCGGCAGCGCATCGTCCGAATCGATTCACGGCTGCGACCTCAGTGTGGCGCAGTGGGTATTCGATCATAACGAAATGGCCGGGCAGGGAACCCATACCCTGCCCGGAACCGACCTCGTCTATTTCCCCTTGGGCAGCGGCAGCAAGGTCCTCGGCGTGCTGGCCCTGTTGCCGGTCAACCTGCGGCGGTTCTTTCTGCCGGAACAGAAAAAACTCCTGGAGACCTTCATCAGTCAGATCGTGCAGGCGATCGAGCGTGCCCGGCTGGCCGAGCAGGCGAAGCGGTCTTCGGTCGAGATGGAGGCCGAGCGGCTCAGGAACTCGCTGCTCAGTTCGATCTCCCATGATCTGCGCACGCCGCTTGCCACAATCGTCGGCTCGGCCAGCACCTTGACGGAACGGGACGACGCGCTTCGAGCGGAAGACCGGCTTGAACTCAGCCGTGCGATTCTCGACGAAGCGCTGCGCATGTCGAACCTGGTCGGCAATATCCTGGACATGGCGAGGCTCGATTCCGGTATGGTCAAACTGAACCGCCAATGGGTCCCATTGGACGAGATCGTCGGTTCGGTGCTGACACGGCTGCATAAACGTCTGGAAGGCAGACCGCTGAACGTGAAACTGCCGGCCGGATCGCCGCTGATCCATGTCGATTCCGTGATGATCGAACAATTGCTGGTCAATCTGCTGGAAAACGCGGTACGCTACACACCGGATGGAAGCCCGATCGAGGTCACCGCTGAATTCGGCCCGTTGTCGGTATCGATCTCGGTGGCCGACAGGGGGCCCGGAATACCGAAGGGACACGAAGATCTCTTGTTCGAGAAGTTCCATCGGGTGCAGGGAGAGCGCGCGCAAAGCGGAGTCGGGCTCGGTCTGACCATTTGCCGTGCCATCGTCGAAGCGCACGGCGGACATATCCAGGCAAAAAACAGGGCCAGCGGCGGCGCATTGTTCTCCTTCGTGTTGCCCTTCGATCAATCGCCGCCCCCGGTGGAATTGGAAAAAGACTGATCGCTGAACATGGCCAATCCGAATCCCGTCATCGTGGTGATCGAAGACGACCCGCAGATGCGTCGATTCCTGAGAACCAGCCTCGGTACACTGAAGTTCCAGGTGTATGAAGCGGATACCGGGCGGCAAGGTTTGGTCGAAGCCGGCGTGCGCAAGCCCGATATCGTCGTCCTGGATTTGGGGTTGCCGGATATGGACGGTGTCGAGGTGGTCAAGGCATTGCGGGAATGGACAATGCTGCCGATCATCATTCTGTCCGCGCGGAGCGCCGAACAGCACAAAGTCGAGGCGCTCGATGCGGGAGCGGACGATTATCTGACCAAACCTTTCGGCATCGGCGAGCTGTTGGCGCGTATTCGGGTCGCATTGCGGCATTCGGCGGTCAATCCGGAGCATCCGGCCGATCCGGTTTTCACCACGGGTGAACTCAAAGTCGATTTACTCAAGCGCCTGGTCTATGTCGGCGATCGTGAGGTCCATCTTACGCCGATCGAATACCGGCTTTTGTCCACCCTGGTGAAATATGCCGGCAAGGTGCTGACCCATCGGCAATTGCTCAAAGAAGTCTGGGGGCCGGCTTATGTCGAGAATTCGCATTACCTTAGGATTTACATGAGCCAACTCAGGCAGAAGCTGGAACCCGATCCGACCCGCATGAAATATTTGCTGACCGAATCCGGTGTCGGCTATCGTCTGAAGACCTGAACGCCGATTGATTCAATCGGCCGAAATCTATCCGGATGCTAGGATGTGCCGACGCAGGAGGCGCATCAATCGCGATCTTTGTTCTTATTCTTCATGCACGATACCTTTGATGATGTAGCCCCCGGATTTTTCGTCGTGTTCCATCGTTAAAAGCTTCCGAGCCTGCGCTTCTTCCAGGAGCCTCCCGAAGGTGCGAAAGCCGTGATAAGTTTCGTTGAAACCGGGTTTGCGTCGTCTTAAGGCTTGCTTGACCATCGAGCCCCAGACCTTTTCTTCCTCTCCGCGCTCCTCGAACAGATCTTCGAGGGTTTCCAGTACCAAATCCAGGGCTTCCTGCTTTTTCACTTCTTCGCTTGGCGATACGATTTTCGTGGCCGTGCTCTTCGTTACCGCGGACTTGCGCTTCGATTTGCGATTCTTTTCGCTCTCCCGCGCCAGATCGTCATAGAAAATGAACTCGTCGCAATTGGCGATCAGGAGATCCGAAGCGGAATTTTTGACTCCTACACCGATCACGACCTTGTTGTTCTCCCTGAGCTTGCTGACCAATGCGGAGAAGTCCGAATCGCCGCTGATGATCACGAAGGTATCGACATGGGATTTGGTATAACACAGATCCAGCGCGTCGACGACCATGCGGATGTCGGCCGAATTTTTTCCCGATTGCCGGACATGCGGGATCTCGATCAGCTCGAAGGCCGCTTCGTGCATATCCGCCTTGAATTCTTTGTAGCGGTCCCAGTCACAATAGGCTTTTTTAACCACGATGTTGCCCTTGAGAAGCAGGCGCTCCAGTACCTTTTGAATGTCGAAGGCCGCGTATTTCGCGTCCCGGACTCCGAGCGCGATATTCTCAAAATCGCAATACAGGGCCAGATTTTGTGTCTTGGTTTTTGGATTCATCGCGTTTCCTGATTGGTGGCTCCTGAGATTTGTCTCATGAAAAAAGATTGTATCCGGACAAATGTTCGGCGAACATGCCGAAAATGCTGCACGGAATGTCCTGAAGAATCACCCGGCGGGTGAAAAGCCACAATCATTGCCTCCATAGCCGGAACCCGCGTCCGCTCCTTCCGAGAGCCCGGTGCTGTTGCGGCGGCGCCAATCCGGATATCGGCTACAATCGGACTTTGCTGTCCTGTTACTCGAGATTCATTCCAGATTATCGTCGTTTTCAGAGCGTGTGGTGGTCCGATCGCGCGTGGGTCTGCTCGTAGCGGGTTTGACACTGCTGGCAGCGCTTGGCAACCGGATACGCCTTGAGGCGCTCATAGGGAATATCGCCGCCGCAGTCCGGACAAGTCCCGTATTCGCCTCGTTTCAGGCGCACCAGGGCCGCCTCCGTATCTTCCACGGCCCGGATGTGCTTGTCGATGACCGCGAGATTGACATCGACGAGCAGATCCGCGACGGATTCTTCCTCGCGGTCGTGAACCTGCCCGGCCACTTCGATATATTGTTCGTTATCCGACGCGAGAAGTTCCTGTCTGATTTCTTCGCGCAATCGCTGAAAGTCCATCTCCAACTGTTTCCCGAGTTCGGAAAGTTGGATTTCGGTTAATTCGCTCGGCATGGAATACTCCCGATCGTGTTACTTTTGATCATTACAATAATAGGCTCCATTGTGATGCGCGCCGTACAGTATACAGCCCCCGAGATTCGATCGGATACGCCCGACACTTCGATGTCCCGATCCAGGGTGATATCGGCCGGTCGGTCCGGTTCGGCCATCATCGTACCCTCGGTGGCTGCCGGCTGTGACTTCCCGTGAGCGGTACAAATGCGACACTCAAAACGTTGCGCGTCACGACTTCACCATCGGCCTTTTTGCTGACCACCATCAATTCTTGATGGGACAGCGGTTCACCGACCGGAATAACCAGATTTGCATCGGGTTTGAGCTGTTGTACCAACCGCGGCGGGATCATCGGAGCCGCGGCGGTCACAATGATACCGTCGTAAGGCGCGTGTTCCGGCCAACCATAGTAGCCATCACCCTGCCTCACTTCGACATTCGCATAATCGAGATTTTTTAATAGCCGTGTAGCCTTGGAGGCCAGTTCGGGCACAATTTCGACTGAGTAGACTTGTCGGACCAGAATCGCCAATACCGCCGCCTGGTAGCCGGATCCGGTGCCTACCTCCAGGATGACCGAGTTCGGACCAGGGTTCAGAAGATCCGTCATCAATGCCACGATAAAAGGCTGTGAAATGGTCTGGCCATGGCCGATTGACAAGGGGCCATTCTCATAGGCGAACGCTTGAGCCAATTCAGGTACGAATCGATGGCGCGGTACCTCCCTGATCGCTTCAATGACTTCAGAGGCCAATGCCGATTTGCCCGTCCATTCGCGTGTGTACCCGACTTCCTTTTCGATTTCCCTCAGCAATCGATCCACCTTGTTCATGGAGTGCTCAGCGCTTGATTATTGGGATCCGGGGATTTCGGCCGGTGATGCTGACGTGCTTCTCTGCGGGAGCGGGTCTCGGCATCGACCGGCCGTGCAAGGTGATGTCGCCGCAATGGGGAAATATTCCACAGAGGAGCTTTTTCGCCATGATCGGTATCAGTGGTGGATAAAACAATTGGATCAATCGATACTAATATACAATTTTTTACCCGCAGAGGTTTAATTTCGATCAATTGACCGGACGATGGAGAACCTTCTCCGGCACGCCGCGTTCGGGAAGCTCCGGGCGTTCCCCCGGAATAAGAGCTTTCGCGCGAGGCGCGGTATCGTAGTCTCCCCTCAAAATTGCAATATTCGATTTCGCGCGATGTTATAGTAGACGGGATCGTTGCGGCCCCGGTACGGATCGGCTCGAAGTTGCAACCAACGCGTGAGTAGAACCAGTCGACGAGAAGGAGATTTGACAGACCATGCCAAACGGAAAAAAGTCGCCGATGACGATTTTTTTTGTCGATGTCGTCGGTAGTGTTGAATTGTATCATTCAATCGGCGACGTTCTGGCCCGTGAAAAAATAGTCGCGTGCTTGAACTGCATGTCGTCGGTGATCGAACATCAGGGCGGGCGGGTCGTTGAAATCATCGGGGATGAAATCATGGCGGCATTTGCCGATCCCGATCAGGCCTTCGAAGCCGCCACGCGGATTCAAAATAGCCTGGTCGAGGAATCCGATTCTCAGATCAGTGTGCGAATCGGCTTCCATACGGGCCCGATCCTGCAGAGCCAAGGCCATCCCTACGGCGATACGGTCAATGTCGCTGCGCGGATGGTCAATCTCGCAAAATCCGGTCAGATCATTACCAATCACCAGACGGTGGACGATTTGTCGGAACGCAATCGAGCCCGGATGCGATTCGTCGACAAGACTTTCATCAAGGGCAAACCCGATCCCTATACCATTCACGAAGTGGTTTGGGATGAAAGTGAATCCACGATGGTGTTGACCTTGCCTCATAGCGGTCCCGTCAACCGGAGGCGCAGCGAAGCTTCGCTTTACTTGAAGTATCAGGGAAAGGTTTTGTATCTGAGCGAGTCTTCGGGTGAAGTGGTGCTGGGACGGGGACAGCGATGCGGATTGGTGATCAATTCAGGGGCCGCGTCCAGAATGCATGCCGTGATCGGCTGCCGTAACGGCATGATGGTGATTAAAGATCAAAGCACCAACGGGACTTTTATTCGAACCTTCGAGGGTAAGCGCGCGACGGACGGGATCGACCTGTTCATTCACCATGAGGAATGGATCGCGGATGCGGTCGGGGTTTTTTCTCTCGGAGTGGCGATCAATCTGGAAGATCCGAATCTGATCCATTTTCGCATTGCATGAATGGAAGTTTTCCTAGCACTTCACCGTATTCCGGGAAAGGTTCGTTCGGATCAGTGCGTGATTGTTTCGAATCGATTTCACAGTTCGGCCAGATATCGGAACCGGGATTGGCGAATGGCTTGGGTCTTGTGCGCTCTTTTCGGACTGAATCTGAACGCTGGTTCGGGGAAGGTGTGGGGATGCGGGCAAATCGACCGGGTCGCCGAGATCCGAATCAGCGATCATCCGGTTACGGTCGAGGTGGCGCTCAGCGCCGAAGAGAAAGCGTGCGGTCTTTCATTCCGGGATGCTCTGGCCGAGGATCACGGAATGCTGTTTGTTTTTGCCACCGATCGGATCATGACTTTCTGGATGAAAGATACGCGGATCCCGCTTTCCATCGCATTTCTGACAGCGAGCGGTACGATCCTCAACATTTTCGAAATGAAACCGATGGATACGGAATCGCGCTATCGTTCCCTGGCCCCCGCGCGCTTTGCGCTGGAAATGCCTGGGAAGTGGTTCGCGGAACACCGCGTGAAACCCGGAGACCGGGTTGCGATCCCCTTAGCGGTATGGCAAATTGAATAGGGTTCTTTGTACTACCAATGCCTGATCCGGACTCGGAAATTCTTTCGTGGAAGCCGGGCAAGGTTCGCGTGAGATTTCGGCGGGCAGAAAAAAACCGGTGCGGGAAAACCGCACCGGAGTGAATTTTGCACTCCCTTGCATTGGGGGTTAATCGCATATATTCATGCCATCCGGAAAAAAACTTCCATCAATTCTTTTCCGGATGGCGTGCTGTGATCGCGCTTCGCGGCGTACCGGGGTCTTCATCGATACCTCCAGATCCGTTGGCTCCTTCGATCGAGCGTCCGAAATAGATAAAATCGACCTTGGTGCTTATCATAATGGTCTGAATATTACCCGTGCCTTAACGCATCATTACATTTTGGTAATGTTCGAAACGGGAACTTTTTCGGGCCCTTGTCGAGTCCAGGCTGAATAACCGTAGCACCTCGTAGCGAGAGGATCGAAACATTGAACAGGATCCGGCCATGCAACTGTTGGTCATAGAAGACGACGCCAAAACCGCGGCTTACCTGTGCAAGGGACTGAAGGAAAGCGGGCACAATGTCGATCATGCGGGGGATGGCAAGGACGGTCTGTTTATGGCGATGGAAAACGAATATGATGCGATCGTGATCGACCGAATGCTGCCGGAGCTTGATGGCTTGTCCGTGATTCGTACCCTGCGCGCGGCAAAGAAGAGCACGCCGGTTTTGGTCCTGAGCGCGCTTGGCGAAGTCGATGACCGGGTTAAAGGGCTCAAGGCCGGCAGCGACGATTATCTGGTCAAACCCTTCGCATTTTCCGAACTGATGGCCAGGCTGGAAGCCTTGACCCGCCGGTCCGAAGGGGACGGTTCTCAAACGGTGCTGAGGGTCGCGGATCTGGAGATGGACTTGCTTTCGCGTGAAGTTCGAAGGGCCGGTATTCCGGTCGAATTGCAGCCCCGCGAATTTCGCTTGCTCGAATATCTGATGCGTCATGCCGGGCAGGTTGTAACCCGGACCATGCTGCTCGAAAATGTCTGGGATTATCACTTCGATCCGCAGACCAATGTGATCGATGTCCATATCAGCCGCTTGCGCGGTAAAATCGATCGCGATTTCGACCAGCCACTGCTGCAGACCATCCGCGGTGCGGGTTACTGTCTTCGTGCGTAGAATCAGCCTGTTCCGAAGTTCGACCTTTTTGCTGACCATGAGCTATGTGTCGGTTTTCACGTTGTCCGTGCTGATGCTGATGGGTTTTATCTATCTTCATACCTTCAGTTACATGGCCCAGCAGACCGATTCAACCATCGAATCGGAAATCAACGGCCTCAAAGAGAGTTATCGTCATGACGGGATTCCGGGCCTGACCCAATTGATCGCCAATCGAGTCTCGCCGGAATCGGTCGGCTCGGTAATCCTGGTGTTGGTCGATCCAAGGCTCAATGTGGTCGTGGGTAATCTGGAACGCTGGCCCAATGTGCCCGGAACCCCGGATGGTTGGCTGAATTTTAAACTCGATCAGAAACAACCGGGCGGCGAAACCCCGCGTTGGGCTCGCGCGCGAAGATTCAGACTCGCGGAAGGTTTTTTTTTACTGGTCGGGCGAGACCTGCATGATCTCGAGATGAGCAGGAAAGCCATCGCCAGGACCCTGACCTGGGCACTGGTCATCGCGGCGGTCATGGCTTTGGTCGGCGGGCTCGCAATCACGCGGAGGCTGTTAAGCCGCATCGAAATGATCAATCAGACCAGTCACGAAATCATCAATGGCGATTTAGCGCGGAGAATCCCGACCGGCAGCACCGGAGATGATTTCGATCAGTTGTCAACGAATCTGAATCAGATGCTGGATCGGATCGAAGAACTCATGGAAGGAGTGCGCAGGATCTCGGATAACATCGCCCACGATCTTCGAACCCCGCTGGCTCGATTGCGCAACCATCTCGACGAGCTCAAGAGTGATTTCAAGAATGCTGACGATGCCGAATTGGTCGAGCAGGCGATTCAGGAAGCCGATGGATTGCTCGCGACCTTCAATGCGCTGCTCAGGATTGCCCGAATCGAGTCCGAACGGCAACCGGATTATCTGGTCGATGTCGATCTGTCACAAGTGATTCGGGACGCCGCCGACCTTTACGAGCCCCTGGCCGAGGAAAAATCGCAAACACTCGAGGTGGCCGTTCCGGGAACGCAAGCCTTGGTCCAGGGTGATCGCGGTTTGCTGTCCCAAGTGGTCGCGAATATTCTGGATAACGCGGTCAAATACACGCCGCCTGAAGGAACGATTCGAGTCAATTTGTCGAACGGCCCGTTGTCGGTGAGCCTGATGATCGCCGATTCCGGCAGCGGCATTGCGGTCGGCGAAAGGGAAAAAGTATTCCAGCGCTTCTATCGTCTGGAGTCGAGCCGCAGCAGCCCCGGCAATGGACTCGGACTCAGTCTGGTGGCCGCGGTCGTCAGTTTACATCACGCCAAGATCAGGCTTGAAGACAATCGGCCGGGACTCCGGGTGGTCATCGATTTTCCGAAACGACACGGTTGAACGCCCGGCGATATCGGTTTATGGAATGCGACGCGGGTAAAGAGATGCCGGAAAAGGTTTGGGTGGCCGCCTACGAAGCCGGCGTTCCGGATTGTATCGGAGAGATCCGCCATGATTCCATTGCGGAGTATATACAGGACTGTTGCAATCGTTACGCGGATCTTCCCGCGCTCAGCAATTTCGGAGTTTCGCTGACTTATGCCGAGTTCCGCACGAAGGGTGCTGCGATCGCCGGTTTTTTCCAGAACAATTTGAAACTATCCAAGGGCGATCGCCTGGCAGTCATGTTACCGAATCTATTGCAATATCCGGTTACGCTCCTGGGTGCCCTGGACGCGGGTCTGATCGTTGTCAATATCAACCCCTCCTATACGCGGCGCGAATTGCTTTTGCAATTGAATGACTGCGGCGCCGTGGCGATTGTAATTTTTTCCGGGTGCGCCCGTTTGTTGCAAGGCGTGTTGGACCGGACCCGTCTAAAGCACGTGATCGTCACCGATGCGGGCGATTTGTTGCCGCGCGCCGGGGCCGCGCTGATCAATTTCTACCTGAAATATATCGGGAGAAAGATCCCGGCCTGGACGATTCCAGGAGCAATACCGTTTGCACGGGCATTAAAAACGGGAGGGAATATTGTTCCGGTGGCGCTGACCCACGAAGATCCCGCTTTTCTGCAATATACCGGCGGTACTACCGGCCTGGCCAAGGGAGCGATCCTGAGTCACGGGAACATTCTGGCCAATATCGAACAGACCAATTTGTGGGTTCGGGGTCACCTCCGGGAAAAGTGCGAGCGGGTGATTGTCGCGTTGCCGCTGTATCATATATTCGGGCTAACGATTAATTTTTTGAGCAATCTGCAACTTGGCGCACTGCATGTTCTGATCACAGATCCCCGCAACATCCAGGCGCTGATCAAGACCATGAAAAAAACCGAATTTACGGTTTTCATGGGCGTAAACACATTGTTTGCCAAACTGCTTGCTATGCCGGCATTCAGAAAACTGGATTTTCGTGGCCTGCGGATGGTGATCGGAGGTGGGGCCGCGATTCAAGCAAATATCGCGGAAACCTGGCAGGAATTAACCGGCGTTCCGATCTGTCAGGCCTACGGTTTGACCGAAGCATCTCCGGGTGTCTGCTGCAACCCTCTCAATCTTACAAATTTTTCCGGATCCGTCGGGCTGCCCGTTCCTTCGACCCTGATCAGGATCTGCGACGATACGGGCCAAGCGGTCGGCGATAAGGAACCCGGCGAGCTTTCCATCAAGGGGCCGCAGGTCATGCAGGGGTACTGGCAAAGACCCGAAGAAACAGCGAGCGTGTTGTCCGCGGACGGCTGGTTCAGAACCGGGGACATCGCGACGATGGATGAAAAGGGCTACGTTCGAATTGTCGATCGCAAAAAAGACCTGATTATTGTATCCGGGTTCAATGTCTACCCGAATGAAGTCGAGGATGTGCTGAATGCTCATCCAGGCATCGCGGACGCCGGCGTGATCGGTGAAGCGCATGAGATTTACGGGGAAGTTGTCGTTGCATTTGTGGTCAAATCGGCAGACTCCCTGTCGAAAAACGAGATCGAGCACTACTGCCGTCAGAATCTTGCGCCGTATAAGGTTCCGAAAGAAATAAAATTCGTTAAGCAAATTCCGAAATCCAATATCGGCAAGGTCCTGCGAAGAATGTTGCGGGCTCCTTGAATTTATTTTCGGTCGCGACGGAATGCCGGTCTCGCGGAAGGAGCGGGCGCATGACTTTTGCTTGTAAGTTTTTTACCTGCTGTCCGGTCGATTCCATGGATTCGGTTTTTTGTGACGGAATTCAAGGAAAATATTCCGGAAATCGACGATCCTGTACGCCGATTGGTCTATTCTTAAAACATCTGGGATCCATACGGTGGAGTACGGTCCTTCGCTCTTCGAATCCGCTTCTTGGAATTTTGCCTCGCTGCGAATGGTCGATGAAAACAAAGCCGGATTGCTGTAGCTTTTTTGGAACTATTCATTCGGTTGTGGTCAAATTCACTACTACGTTCGGGCGGTCTATGGCAAGCTGCATTTTCCCACGGGTTGAGCAGATTCCATTTCCATAAAGGGTGTAACTTTCAGCCTGAGCAAGAGATCTCTCTGAAACAAAATGTCTCTTTTTCGTAACACTTTTATTGAAATACTTTCAAAGAGATGCTATTTTATAGTTCACGAATGTTGGCGTTATGCAACTAATTTATACAGATTAGGGTTTCGAGAATGGATTTCTTTGAGCAGTAAATCATAACTATATGATTTTACGTGACTAAATACCTTATGACGCATGCTGTCCGAAGAGTTGCTTTTATGCGTCTTTTACTGGAGACTTACGGATGAATGAAGCAAAACAGACTTCAATCAATACCAAGACCCGTGTCATTAAAACGGCTCTTGATTTTCACGCTGTCGGTGGTTCCGGCGGTGTACGTCAGAAAGACCGAATTCAAAACGGAAATATCCGAATTTTGATGGACCAGGAACTTGATCTCGTAGTGGGTCGTTCGATCAACTAACTGATTTCTGGGGGTACCGGCCCGAGCGGCTGGTTTTTTGGCGACTTGAATGCCTGGCTGGATCACTGTCCAGTCGGGCATTTTTTGTTTGCGCCGCGCGCTTCGAACCATTAAAACAAGGCGCTCGTCTATCGGGCTTGACAGCCGTTTTGTCATCGCTGACGCAGGCGCTCCTATCCCTGCGATCGATGGACCCCCGCGTGCTCCGGGCCACATTTTTCCTACTCAAGCCTGGCAAATCGCGCTCGACAAACAATCGAAATTCTTTACAAGGTGTGTTTATAATCACGCGTGTCTGTATCGTCACTTTGGTCCCGATTGAACGCGAGGCCCTGAAGAAATGAACGCCTTGATCAAGCACCCGAGCCGATAAACCAATGGAACTGCCGACCGATCTACAAGCATCCGGGTTTTCGACTACGATGGTCATCGCCAATCAAATGGATGAACTGAAACGGGCGATATTCTGGCTGAAACGGATGGCAAAGCAGTTCCAGTGGCCGGAACGCACGGTTTTCAAATTGGATCTGGTGCTGAACGAAGCGTTGCCCAATATCATCAACCATGCCTACCAGGATCGGCTGACTCACGATATCGTGATCACACTGGAAGACCGGGACGATCGGGTCATGCTGGAAATTACCGATGATGGAATGGCCTTCGACCCCTTCGCGCGGATTGCTTGTCGAGGAGCGCTGAATTCGGACTCCGGACAGATCGGGGGAAGGGGGATTCATCTGATCAAATGCTTTACCGATGAACGGGAATACCGGCGCATCAATCACAACAATGTGGTGCGGGTGAAGATTCTTAAAACATCCCGATTTTTGCAAGCCTCTAACGATTGCAGCAAACTGGAAAGCGGCGCGGCAGCCATTCAGAACACGCCCTGCGCGAGTTCGTTAGATCCAATCGAGTTTGTTGCGGCGAACCGGGATGTTCTGGCCTCCCTGCCGCTCTGTTCGGGGCTTCCGTTTGATTTGCTCGAACCGTTTTTTCTGCGATGCGAATACAAACGCTTGAATCGCGGGAATTTGTTGCTTTCACCGGGAAAAGCCAATCGTCACTTGTATCT
>JAKEEL010000293.1 GCA_022616595.1 Methylococcaceae bacterium | reverse complement strand
CGCTGGCGATCGACTGGGACGGAGTGCTGCGTCGGCGCGGCCGTGCGATGCCCGAGGCGCTGGTTGTTCTGAAAACCATGCCGCGGGTCTAGCCGTGCTCCGCGCTTGAATCCGGTTTCCCTGCGGGAGCTGCTACGACTCGCGATCCCGGCTGCGGCCTCCGTACTGCTGAACAATGCGTTCAAGGTAATCGATCAATATTCGGTGCAGTGGCTGGGCAGGGAGGCACAGGCGGCGGTCGGGTCCTGTACCTTCATTCTGATCGGCCTGTTCGCGATTTATTCGGTGGTCGCTTCCGGCGCCGGCCCGCTCGTGGCGCGGACGACCGGGGCCTGCGATTTCGATGAACGCCGGCGGATCGTTGCGAATGCGCTGACCGGGTCGGTCACGATCGGCACCGGAGTCCTGATCGTAATGGGCTTTGGCGCGCCCTGGATCTGCCGGGGACTCGGGTTGCGCGAGGATGTACTGGTCCTGGCCGCGGAATACCTGCGATGGCTTGCGATCGTTGGATTTCCATTGGTGCTGGCTCCGCTGATCGATGCGGTATTCATCGCGGTCGGGCGGACCGCGCTGGTCATGGTCCTGCAATTGATTGCGACGATCCTGAATATCGTGTTGAACCCTGTGTTCATATACCGGCTGGAATACGGCATCGCGGGCGCGGCAATCGCGACCGGGATCAGCCGCGGGGTCGCCGTGTCGCTCGGATTCTGGTTGCTCTGGCGGCAGTTTCGTCCAGGTCTCCGGGATTTCCGTCCCGACCGTTCCCTGCGCAGGATGATCCGCATCGGCTTACCGCTGAGCTGGGGCATCGCCTTGTATGCCTTGGTGTACTGGGCCTTGCTGCGCTTCGCGATATCGCCTCTCGGACCCGCGGTCAATGCCGCGCTCGGGATCGGCTATTCGGCCCTGGAGGGTTTTACCTGGCCGGTTTTCTGGGGACTGTCGCTCGGGGTCGCGAGCCTGATCGGACGCTATCTCGGAGCCCGGCGCCTGGACCAGGCCAAGCGCACGATTCGTCTGGCCGTTCCGCTGATGAGCGTGCTGGGTCTATCGGCGGCCTTGATTTTTTGGTTCGGGGCCGAGCCCTTGTGCGGTATTTTCAGCGACGATCCCGAAGTCCTGCGCGAGGCGATTCTTTACGCACGGGTGCTCGCGTTTTCACAGCTTTTCGTTGCCTATGAAAGTCTGGCCGAAGGGGTGCTGGAAGGATCCGGAGACACCCGGCCGATCCTGTGGTGGTCCGCTCCATGGAACATTTTGCGGATTCCGTTCGCCTGGTATCTCGCGATCCACCTCGGATGGGGTCCCGCAGGGATCTGGTGGATCATCAATATCAGCACCCTGATCAAGGCGGCCGGTAAATGGTCGGTGGTGCTGCGCGGAGGCTGGCAAACCATACGGGTTTGACAGCCGATCTTTACTGCGGCCGAACCCGCCGGGCCGCATTGGTCCGAATCCAGTCCCGGGTCCTCATGCCCGGTCATCGGGCGCCAATACGCATTCCGGGTCATGGTTCCCGTTTTCGACTTGGATCGTCGAGTGCCCGATGCCGAAGCGTTCATGCAGTTCAAAGGCGATCCGGTGCAGAAAAGCGTCGTCCGGTTCGCCGGCCGGGATCACCAGATGAGCGGTCAGAGCCGCTTCCGTGGTACTCATTCCCCAGATATGCAAGTCATGCAGCGAAGCGACGCCGGGCAGAGACAAGAGATAATCCCGAACCTCCAGGAGGTCGATGCTTCCGGGAACCGCATCCATCGCGAGAAGCAGTGAATCCGACAACAGAGTCCAGGAACCGTGCAGGATCACGGCTACGATCGCCAGACTGATCACGGGGTCCACCCAGAGTTCACCGCTCAGCAGGATCACGGCTCCGGCCAGCACGACGCCGATCGAGACCGCCGCGTCGGCCAGCATATGCAGATAGGCGCCCTTGATATTCAAGTCGCGCTTCTGGTCCCGCGCGAACAGCATCGCGGTCGCCGCATTGATGAACACCCCGACCGAGGCGACGAGGATCATGATCTCGCTTTCCACCGTGACCGGCTGGCGCAGGCGAACCACCGCCTCCCAGCCCATCCCGCCCATGACCATCAGCAGCAGAATCGCACTGAACAGGGGCGCGAGGATCGTTGCCCGCTGCAAGCCATAGGTATGTCTTTGCGTCGGTTTGCGGTTGGCCAGACGACTCGCCGCCCAGGCCAGGATCAGGCTTAAAACGTCGGTCAGATTGTGTCCCGCATCGGCGATCAGAGCGAGCGAATCGGCGACGATTCCGTAGAATGTTTCGAGGATCAGGAAAGCGAGGTTCAATACTATTCCGATCGCGAATGCGCGGTTGTAATCGGGAGCAGGGTGGTGATGGCGGGCGCCTGACATGAGGATTCTGATCTCTGCGTTTGATGCATCCGAGCCGGCTTGCAAAGCGGTGATGCCAGCTTCGAGTCCGGGCCGTGCGAATTGTCTGCACGTCGAAAAACATTACGCGTTGCTTCGCTCTTCCGCAAGATCGGAAGAGTGATCGGGTGGAGCACAGGGCAGGCTGGCTGCAAAACGGGACGGGATTTTCATCCCGTCCCGTACCTTTCAACGCTGCCCGGTCTTAGGGGAAGATGTTCGGGGCGGGTTGAATAACCCGCCCCGCATCGTGACCGGCTCATGGGCGCGGGCTCAGGGTTATTCGGAAGCCCAGTCCAGTTTGAGTTTGCGATGGTGTATCGCGCAATCACGCAGGTATAAATTGATCAGACTCTGGTAAGGAAGGCCCATTTCTACAGCCATCGACTTGAAATAGGCCACGGTATCCCGGTCCAGCCGCATTGTGACGGGTTGTTTCAGGTACTTGATAAAAGGATTTTTTCGGCCTTTCATGTTGGAAAAATCGTAATGGTCTCTCATGTTCTCTGCTTCCAATATTCTCGTGCCTCGTCTTTGTCCGCTTTTCTCGCGGGAATAATGCGGACAATGGTTTCGCTCGTTCGAACACAATGGCAAACGACGAGTATCTGTGGTTTAAAGCTCTGTCCGAGCAGAATGAAGCGGTCTTCTTCATCCGAATGGTCAGGGTCGTAGAATTGGATCGCATGTTCGTCATAAAAGACCGTGCGAGCCTCATCGAAAGATACGCCATGCTTTTTGACGTTAGACTCGCCTTTCTTCCGATCCCATTCAAAACCGAGTTCGTTCATACGTACATTGTACTTATACTAAGAGCAATGGCAAGCCGACTATTCCGCGCCGGACCTTCATTGTCTGAACCCCGGACGTCAGCCGGCCGGGAAATCCAGAGGCCGGTGAAGGGTTCCAAAGAGGAATCCTTGATATCGATCAACCGAATCGCTTCAGACTACGAATAGATCGAGGAACTCCCTGACCGGAGTTTTTTCGAGGTGCATGCGGTTTTCAAACAACCTCAGGATCTCGCCGCAGCGACGTTCCGGCACGCGGCTTGCCAGATTCGCTGCAAATTTCTGTTTGAGCAACGGGATCGCCTCACCGCGCCTTCTTCTGTGTCCGAGCGGATACTCGATCAGGACCTTTCCGGTGCAAGTCCCGTCCGAGAAGAAAACCTGCACGGAATTCGCGATCGAGCGTTTTCGAGGGTCCAGATAGTCGCGGCTGAAGTCCGGATTCTCGATGACCTCCATCTTGTTCCGAAGGCTTTCGATGCGCGGATCGGAAGCGATCCGGTCGCCGTAGTGTCCGCTTTTCAGGTCCCCGTAAATCAAGGCCACGGCGACCATGTATTGCAGGCAGTGATCGCGGTCCGAGGGATTCCTTAGAGGCCCTTCCTTGTGGATGATCCGGAATCCGGATTCCTGAGTCTCGATGACCACGCGGCGGACCGCATCGAGCCGCCCTGAGACCTCGGGATGCAATCGGATCGCGGCCTCGACCGCGGTCTGACCGTGGAATTCGGCCGGGTACGATACCTTGAACAGAATGTTCTCCATCACGTAGGTGCCGAAGGGCCGGTCGATCTGGAAAGGTTTCCCGCGAAAAAGGACCCGACAAAATCCCCAATCCGGGTCCGACAGCGCGCGTTCGTAGCCGGGTTCGCCGCGCATCGCGAGCAGTGCGAGGCGGACCGCGCGGCTCGCGGCGTCTCCGGCCGCCCAGCATTTCCTGGAACCCGTATTGGTTCCGTGGCGGTAGATTCGTAAAGCCCCGCCGTCGACCCAGGCATTCGATAGCGCGCTGATGATTTCGCTGCGTCCTCCGCCGAGCAAGCCGGTCACGACCGCCGCGCTCGCCGCGCGCACCAGCAGCACATGGTCCAGACCGGCCCGGTTGAAGGAATTCTCGAGCGCGATGACCCCCTGAATTTCATAGGCTTTGATCATCGCCGATAAAATATCCGCGATCGTGACCGAGGCAAGCTCCGGTTCGGAGGCGTTGCGGCAGAGATAATCGGATACCGCGAGGATCGCGGCCAGGTTGTCCGAGGGATGCCCCCACTCGGCCGCGAGCCAGGTGTCGTTGAAATCCAGCCAGCGGACCATCGCGCCGATATTGAATGCGGCTTGCACGGGGTCCAGGCGATAAGACGTTCCGGGCACCCGGGTGCCGGTTTCCAGGTCTGCGCCGGGAACCAGCGGTCCGAGCAGCCGGGTGCAATCGGGATCTTCGAGTGCCAGCAATGCGCAACCCAGGGAATCCATGAGGCAATACCCTGCGATGTTGCGGACTTCCGCGATGGCACACGGAGGGCTCAATACATAATCCGCGATGTCGCCGAACAGCTTGTCGGGAGCTTTCTTTCCAGTCATGGGCCGGAATTCAGCCGCGTTCCGCGAGCGCTATGAAACCGCGGCGCTGTGGGCCTGTGTAGGTTGCTCCGGGCCGGATCAAGCGGTTATCGCCGCGCTGCTCGGCGATATGCGCGCCCCATCCGGCGACCCGCGAGCAGACAAACAGCGGAGTGAAGAGGCGGGTTGGAATGCCGAGAAAATGATAGGCGCAGGCGCTGTAGAAATCCAGATTCGCAAACAGCTTTTTCCTTTCCTGCATGACCTTCTCGATCGCTTCGGCCACCTGGAACTGCTGGATCTGTTCGCGATCCTGCGCGAGCTTTTGCGCCCAATCCTTGATGACCGGGTTGCGCGGATCCTTGCTTTTATAGACCGCGTGGCCGAAGCCCATGATTTTGACATGCCTGTCGAGCAGCCGTTTGACCTCCTCGACCGCGGCGTCGGGTGTATCGAAGCGTTCGATGAAGGCCATCGCGGCTTCGTTCGCGCCGCCGTGCAGCGGACCTTTCAGGGTCCCGATGGCACCCGTGACCGCCGACCAGGTATCGGACAGGGTCGCGGCGCAGACCCGCGCGTTGAAGGTCGAGGCATTGAACTCGTGCTCGGCGTACAAGATCAAGGCCACATCCATCGCCCTGCGCCGGAACTCGTCGGGCCGATCGCCCAGTATTTTATGTAGAATGTAACCGGCTATTGTAGGTTCGTCACTGCCGGGTTCAATCCGTTTCCCGGAACAGCCAAAATGGTGCCAGTACGCGAGAATTGCCGGAAAAACCGCGAGCAGGCGATCCGTGATTCTTTGTGCATGGCTTTCCGTCGGCGATTCCTCGGGTTCCAGCGTGCCGAGCATCGAACAGGCCGTCCGCAGCATATCCATCGGCGATGCGGATGCCGGAATGCGTTCCAGAACTGCCCGGAGGACGGGCGG
>JAKEEL010000082.1 GCA_022616595.1 Methylococcaceae bacterium | reverse complement strand
GCCCGGATAAATTCCAAAGCGGACCGGGCCGGTCGAGGACGCCCGCGTTTCCATGAACACAGAAATTTACCTCCGCCCGCTACCCCGGGCCCGGCTCGGGCCTTTGCTGTCCGTGCTTTGTCTGGGTCTCTTCCTGGCTTTGCCTCTGTATGCGGGACCGCGGATCGCAGTCCTGGACTTCGAACTCAAAGACCTGACGCTCGACCCGAACACGCAGGAAGAAATAGAAAGAACCGCGTCGATCAAACCGATGCTCGAAAAAATACTCGCGGATCTCGGAAACTACACCGTCGTCAAAATTGATCAATCAAGCCAGAGAAACGCCGATGTTGCGGCCGGCTATCTTTTCGATCATTTCGACGCGGCCGCTGCATTCGGCCAAACTCTGGGCGCCGACTACATCCTGGTGGGGCGCGTGCATAAGGCGAGCTTTTTGTTTGTTTATTTCATGCTCCGTATGATCGATACAAGAACCGAACGGCTGATCGGCAACTACATTTGCGAAGTGAAAGGGCCGCAAAAGAAACTCACGGTGAAAGGAGCGGAATGCCTGATCGACAAAATCGATAAGACACTCCATCCAGATTGAAATCTCGTTCCAAGGCCGGCGATGCGATTGCGTATTCGGTTTTGAACACAGTCGCAAATATTCGAAGCTATCCGGAATCTGTTAAACTACACGTTTTTTGTGCCGGAACTCGATTCCTGCTTGTCGCCGCGAACAGGTTCCGTGGCACGGTTTATTTTGTTTGGATCTGAAGAATCCTGGAAAACATTATGCCATCGCGCAAAGATCTCGCGAACGCGATACGTGCCTTGAGCATGGACGCTGTCCAGAAGGCGGCTAGCGGACATCCCGGGGCTCCGATGGGGTTGGCGGATATCGCGGAGGTGTTGTGGAATGATTTTCTGTCCCATAATCCCGCGAATCCGGCGTGGCCTAACCGAGACCGATTCATACTATCGAACGGGCACGGTTCGATGCTCCTGTACTCGCTGCTGCACCTGACCGGTTATGATCTGTCGATCGACGAAATAAAAAACTTCCGGCAACTCCATTCCCGAACTCCGGGGCACCCCGAATACAACCGCGCTCCCGGTATCGAAACCACTACTGGTCCGCTTGGCCAGGGGATCGCCAATGCGGTCGGGATGGCACTCGGCGAACGGACCCTGGCGGCCCGGTTCAACCGACCCGGTTACCCGCTGATCGACCACTATACCTATGTCTTCGCCGGTGACGGCTGTCTGATGGAAGGCATTTCCCATGAAGTCTGCTCGCTTGCGGGCACCCTGGGTCTCGGAAAATTGATCGCATTCTACGACGATAACGGCATATCGATCGACGGAGAGGTCGAAGGCTGGTTCACGGACGACACGCCGAAGCGATTCGAAGCGTATGGCTGGCATGTGATCGCCAAGGTCGACGGACATGATTCCGAGGCAATCCGGCGCGCTATTGACGAAGCCCGCAGCCGGACCGAAATACCCTCGCTGATCTGCTGCAAGACCATCATCGGCTGGGGATCGCCGAATAAACAGGGAACCGAGAGTTGTCACGGTGCCCCGCTCGGAGAGAACGAAGTCCACTTGGTCCGTGAAACGATCGGTTGGCCGCACGCCGCTTTTGAAATACCCGACGCAGTCTACTCGGCCTGGAACGCGAAAACCGAAGGCGAAAACCGGGAACGGCAATGGAACGAGCTGTTCGGGCAATACAGGCTTCGATACCCCGATCTGGCGGAGGAATTCGAACGGCGCCTGGCCAAAAAGTTGCCCAGTACCTGGGAGCAATCCACGGCCGAATTTATCGCCGAAACCGATGCTAAAGCGCAAAAAATAGCGAGCCGAAAAGCCTCGCAGAATTGTATCAGCGCCTATGCTCCGCTATTGCCCGAATTAATTGGCGGGTCCGCGGATCTGGCCGGATCGAATTTGACTCTGTGGCCTCAAGCGAAGAATGTCAATCGGGATGATCGTTCGGGAAACTACATCTTCTACGGTGTGCGCGAATTCGGCATGGCCGCGATCATGAACGGCTTGAGCCTGTACGGAGGGTTTATCCCGTTTGGAGCCACTTTTCTGACGTTTTCAGACTATTGCCGCAACGCATTGCGCCTGTCGGCACTCATGAACACCCGGGCGATCTATGTTTTCACGCATGACTCCATCGGCCTTGGCGAAGACGGCCCGACACACCAACCGGTGGAACATCTGGCCTCACTGCGCCTGATCCCGAACATGCAGGTCTGGAGACCTTGCGATGCGGTGGAATCCGCGGTCGCCTGGAAAGCCGCGATAGAAAACCTAGAAGGCCCGACCTGTCTGGTCTTTTCGCGACAGGCACTCCCGCATCAGAACCGCTGCGCCGCGCAAATTCAAACGATCCGACGCGGAGGCTATATTCTGGTTGAGTGTGAAGGCCAGCCCGATGCGATCCTGATCGCGACCGGTTCTGAAGTCGGCCTCGCGGTCCGCGCCGCCGCTGTCCTGACCAACCAAGGCAAAAAAATTCGCGTCGTTTCCATGCCCTGCACCAATGCCTTCGACCGGCAGGAACGGGAATACCGCGAATCGATACTACCCCCATCCGTGACCGCCCGAATCTCGATCGAAGCCGGCTCGACCGACTTCTGGTACAAATATGTCGGGTTTTCCGGAAGAACCATCGGAATCGACCGGTTTGGCGAATCCGCTCCCGGGGACATCCTGTTCGAGGAATTCAACCTGACGCCGGAGCATATCGTTGCGACGAGCGAGCAAATCCTTTAAACGCGCCCAGTATGCCGGTGGCGTCGCTTCTCGATGCGGGCGGAACGGCCATCGAATCAGAACACGACGACCACGGCGTTGGGGGTTATAAGAGAGTTCATATCGATTGCCGGGGCTGGAAAGCGCTTGCCACAAACCGGTATGTTACAGAATAATATTCGAAGCCGGGAAAGCAAGTTTGAGCCCGGCTATTGCTTCTTCATCAAACCAGACCGGACGAACATGCGGACACTCCGCACGGTGTTCGCTTGACGAAACCCTCGGACCGCGCTTCGAATAGTTCGAAGCGCGGAGGATGCACAGCAAAGAGCGACGCGATGAGTGACTAAACTACCCGAATGCTCGCCGGAGCACATTCCATGTCAAAACAACACCCGATTATTGTCGTGACAGGTTCCTCGGGCGCAGGTACAACCTCTGTCAAATGCGCGTTCGAGCATATCTTCACCCGATTGAAAATCAAGGCAGCCATCGTTGAAGGGGATAGTTTTCATCGTTACGAGCGTGAAGAAATGCACAGGCAGACTCTCGAACATGACGAGAAAGGCCTGCCCTTCAGTCATTTTTCCGCGCAAGCGAACCTGCTCAAGGAACTTGAAGACTTGTTCCGCCAGTACGGGGAAACGGGAACCGGCTCGTATCGTCACTATATCCATAATGAAGAAGAAGCCAAACTTAAGGGTTACCCATCCGGCACATTCACCCCTTGGATGCCCTATCCGGACAATACCGATCTGATGTTTTACGAGGGGCTTCACGGGGCCGCGACCGCGGAAGGCATCGATATCGGCCGGTACGTCGATATGACCATCGGCGCGGTCCCGGTGATCAATCTGGAATGGATTCAAAAACTGCACCGCGATACCCAGGAACGGGGTTATCGGCGGGACGCGGTAACCGACACGATTCTCCGGCGTATGTATGATTATGTGCATATGATTACCCCGCAGTTTTCACGCACCGATATCAATTTTCAACGGGTTCCGACCGTGGATACCTCGAATCCCTTTATCGCGCGCGATGTACCCACTCCCGACGAAAGCTTCGTCATCATCCGGGTCAACGACCCGCGAAAATTTGACGTGGATTTCCCGTATCTCCTGGCCATGATTCAGCATTCCTTCATGTCGCGACGCAATACACTGGTCATTCCGGGCGGTAAGATGGGTCTGGCGATGGAGATCATCTTCACCCCGATCATCGAAAAAATCATGACCGCCAAGAAACAGCTCTATCGGCTGGGCGGGTAAGCGAAACGGGCTTAGCCTCTTGCGTTGAAAGGAGAATACTCCATGGCTTTGATATCAATGAGACAACTTCTGGATTACGCCGCCGAAAACGATTTCGGACTGCCGGCCTTCAATGTCAACAACATGGAACAGGTTCATGCCATCATGCAGGCGGCGGATGCGACCGACAGTCCGGTCATCATGCAGGGATCGGCCGGTGCGCGCGCCTACGCGGGAGAGCCTTTCCTGCGGCATCTGATTTTTGCCGCGGTCGAACAGTATCCTCACATTCCGGTGGTAATGCACCAGGATCACGGTGCCGAGCCGGCTGTCTGTGTGCGTTCCATTCAATCCGGATTCACGTCGGTCATGATGGATGGATCGTTGATGCCCGATATGAAAACTCCCGCATCCTTCGAATACAATGTCCGAACCACGGCCGAAGTGGTCAAAATTGCCCATGCGGGAGGTGTTTCGGTGGAAGGCGAGCTGGGCTGCCTCGGCTCACTCGAAACCCGGGAGATGGGGGAAGAAGACGGTCATGGAGCCGAAGGCAAACTCAGCAGGAAAATGCTGTTAACCGACCCGGATGAAGCCGCCGACTTCGTTAAACGAACCGGGGTTGATGCCTTGGCGATTGCGATCGGAACCAGCCACGGCGCCTACAAATTCTCACGTCCGCCTACCGGAGACATTCTCGCAATCGACCGGGTCAAGGAAATACATGCGCGAATCCCCGATACCCACCTGGTCATGCACGGTTCTTCATCGGTACCGGGGGAGTGGCTCGAAATCATCAATACCCACGGCGGTGAAATGGGCGAAACCTACGGTGTTCCGGTCGAAGAAATCCAGGAGGGCATTCGGCACGGGGTCAGGAAGGTCAACATCGACACCGACCTGCGCATGGCCTCGACCGGCGCGATCCGAAAATACCTCGTTCAAAACAAATCGGTTTTCGATCCGCGCAAGTTTCTCGAAGCCTCGACCAAAGCCATGCAAGGTATTTGCGAGGCTCGCTATGCGGCTTTCGGTTGCGCTGGACATGCGTCTAAAATCAAACCGGCTTCGCTTTCGGTCATGGTTTCACGCTATAAAAGCGGCGAACTTGCCCAGAATGTAACCTAAGGGTCGGTTCTGAAGAGATGCATCAAAAATCCCCAGGGTATTTTTCTTCCCACCGTGATCCGTAATAATCTCAAGAAGTTGTATTTAAAGCTGAACAATCGTTTGCGAAAGCGCTAGAGTCTGCATTGATTGTACAAAGAGCTACGAGCGAACGATTTTGCAGCTTCAGGAAATAGCAGTCCGCCTAGTTGGTCGGACAGAAGAAACTAGGTTCCAGCAATTGATGCAGTCGCATCACTACTTGGGTGCACTGCCGAAGATCGGCAATACACTTTGGTACGTTGCCTTATGGCGCGGCCGATGGGTAGCCTTGCTAAGCTTTTCGGCGGCCGCTTTGAAGTGCACGGTGCGCGATCGCTGGATCGGCTGGAGTTTTCGGCATCAAGATGGTGTTCGTCCGGCCGCTGCAACGCAACAGTCGTGCGCTCTTGTCTCGCCCGGTTTTGATTCCACGTTACCTGACAGGAGCCCCGAAAATGCAATTAACCGCAGAACACAGGCAAAGTCATTACCCGAGTTTTTCAAAGCTGCCTCCCCGATCCTCGACGAGCCGCCGGCAGACGCTGCCCCCGATCCAGGTTGTCTTGAGTATCGCCGCGGCCGCAATCCTGTGCGGCATGCGCGGTTTTACTGTCAAAGGAAATCAGAAACACCTCTGGCAAGACATCGCCCTCCATTTCGATTCCTGCCAACGCAAACCCGATTTTGTGACCATGGACGGAGCCGATCACGGGCGCATTGAAACCCGCAAGATTTGGGTTACCTCCAATCTCAACGAGTACCTCAACTTCCCGCACGTCGGCCAAGCCTTCGTGGTGGAACGCACCACGGTGTACAAAAAAAGCGGCAAGTGCGGCGGCGAGCTTGCCCATGGCATCACCAGCAAAACCAAAGATCAAGCCACACCTGCCCGGGTCCTTCAGGATAACCGCGGCCACTGGACCATCGAAAATAGTTGCCACTACATCATCGACTGGAATTATGATGAAGATCGTAGCCGCATCCGAAAGGGGCAGGCACCGGACAACATCTCACGACTTCGCCGCTTTGCCATCGGCATTATCAAAGCCAAGAACGTTCGCAGCGTCGCCCAAAAAATGCGCGAGCTTACCCTGAATACCCGTCTCGTCTTCGACTACCTTCGAATGACTCGAAATACTTGTGTTGCCGCACAGCATTGACGCGTAGAACAAAAACACCGTGCTGATCCAATGGCTTTGGCTTGATTTTCATGTGGTTTCCGTGTAAAAGGAGTGACGCATTTGCGCTTTTATTTATTGACGTATTTGTAGACGGGTAATACGAAAAAACAAGGGGATTCCGTGGCGGTTGCCGTTTTTTACGTCGAATCGGACGGGAAGGAGTCCGTCGGGTTTGATATCGAATTGTAGTT
>JAKEEL010000081.1 GCA_022616595.1 Methylococcaceae bacterium | reverse complement strand
CCGATTCGGGCACATCAAGCCGCCGCGGCTGCAACTGCCTTGGCCGCCGCTTCTTCGAGATCCTCCGCCGTAATAATGTCCAGACCCGCATCCTTGAGCAAGGCCAAACCCTCCTTCGCGTTGGTCCCCTCGAGCCTCACGACGACCGGAACCTCGACCCCGACTTCTCTGATTCCGGCGAGAATACCCTCCGCGATCACGTCACACCGAACGATGCCTCCGAATATATTGACGAGAACCGCCCTGACCGCGGTGTCGGAAAGAATCAGCTTGAAAGCCTCGGCCACCTTTTTCGCGTCGGTACCGCCGCCGACATCCAGAAAATTGGCCGGTTCACCCCCCTTGAGTTTCACAAGATCCATGGTCGCCATCGCAAGGCCGGCACCGTTCACCATGCACCCGATCGAACCGTTCAGCGTGATGTAGTTGAGGTCGAAGCGGCGCGCGATCGCCTCTTTTTCATCTTCCTGGGCGGGATCGCGCATCTCCGAAATATCAAAATGCAGATACAACGCGTTGTCGTCGATATTGATCTTCGCGTCCAATGCCAGGAGATCCCCCTTGCTGGTAATCACCAGCGGGTTGATCTCGATCTGGCTCGCATCCTTCTCCAGAAACAGACGATAGATCTTTTGCATGAGATCATTGATCTGGCCGATCTGCTTCCCTTTCAAGCCGAGTCCGAACGCGAGTTGCCGGCTCTGATAGGCCTGCAATCCGGCCGCGGGATGCACCCTTACGGTCAGGATCTTTTCCGGGTTGGCCGCCGCGACTTCCTCGATGTCAATGCCGCCCGAGGCCGAGGCCAGGAACAGGATACGCTCGGAACTCCGATCCACCACCGCGCTCAAATACATTTCACTTTTTATGGTGTTGACTTGCTCGATCAGAATGATATCGATCGGCAATCCCTTCGAACCGCTTTGCCTGGTTGTCAAGCGGTGGCCGAGCATCGAGGCAGCCACCGTGCCGACCTGTTCTATGCTATTGACGATCTTGACTCCCCCGGCTTTGCCTCGCCCTCCGGCATGGACCTGGGCTTTGACGACCCAGTGACTCCCCCCGAGTGTCTGGGCGATCTTCATCGCTTCATCGGCGGTTCGTGCGGACACCCCGACGGGCACCGGAATTCCATAACTCGCAAATAGGTGTTTGGCTTGAAATTCGTGCAGATTCATGGTGTTTTCTCGAATAGACCGTTTGCGCATCCGTCCGCGTCGCATGCTCCGGGAAAAAATCGCGCCGGTCGGAAGATTGTACGGGAGTTGC
The DNA here is from genome assembly GCA_022616595.1 of Methylococcaceae bacterium. Classification (GTDB taxonomy): domain Bacteria; phylum Pseudomonadota; class Gammaproteobacteria; order Methylococcales; family UBA1147; genus UBA1147. The sequence continues at coordinate 3,560 of JAKEEL010000081.1, read as the reverse complement.
TGAACCGCGACCAGCGATTCCGGCGATATCCGGTTATTGACATTCGCCGATGCGGTGTCCCGACCATTTTGCGATCATTTCCACCTCCCTGCCCTGATGCAGCACCCACAACGTCGTGGAACCTTCGGCCTGGGCGCCCGTTGATGCGAAGCTCCCGCGGCCGTGCAGTTTGCCCCTGCCCGGCACCGTGCAATCCAGCAGCCAATTCACCGCGTTGCCGCTGAGTGTCTTCCCGGAAATCGTGCAGTGCCGGGTGTTTTCGAAGAAACTCGATGGATCCAGGTCACTGATCCCGATACATTCGGTGTACTGCCGGGAAACCGATTGCGACAACTCTGGCAAACGCGTGGATGTGCGGATTTCCCACAATCCCTGCGCCAGCCGGATGGTTTCAGCGGCCGAACAAGGATTTGGAACAAAAAAGAACAGGATTGTCGCGATAAACTGTACAGCCGCATATAATTTTGCATTACAATCCGTTGCGGGTATCGGAACCGGGAACTTTGCATCGGTGTCTTTTTTGACTGCGGTCGACCGGACGATTCGGTCTCCGCATTGAATGCAGGCTTGAAACTCCCTGGAGATTTCCGCTGTTTCGGGACCCTCTACCGTCTTTTGCGCTATCATGTAGTCGAACAGCCTCATACTGGTTAAGAGCTTAGATTACAGTCGAATTCCTGATGCGAATTCAAGCCCCATTTTTGCTACCAGATTCCACGGTGTTACTGATGAAATTGAAAATGATCCTGCGTTCGGTGCTTGCGACCTGGCTTTTGATCGGAATCACGCAGGCTTTCGCGAACTCCGGTCCTGCTGCGGAACAGGGATTATCCCCCGAACCGGATTTTTCAGATACATCGGTAAAAATTATCGAATATCTCAAGCTCGGCCACTATCAGCGCCTCGAACTCGACGACCGGCTGTCATCGAAAATGCTCGACGAGTATCTGCTGTACCTTGACAAATCACGCAGTCACTTTACCCAAAGCGATGTACGCGAATTCGAGGTCTACCGCCAGCGACTCGATGACGATCTTAAAAACGGCAATCTGGACGCCGCCTATTCCATTTTCAACCGCTACACCCAACGCATGCAGGAGCAGGTGAACTATATGTTGGCCCGGCTCGATAAAGGCCTCGAGTCCTTCGACTTCGAGCAGTTCGAATCCATGGAAGTCGACCGTGAACACGAGCCTTGGCCCGCGGATATCAAAGAACTGGAAGACCTTTGGCGTAAGCAACTGAAAAATGCGATTCTGCTGCTGCGTTTGTCCGACAAGACCGATCCGGAAATCACCGAAAAACTGAAATCGAGATACCAAAATCAAATCAAACAACTGCGGCAGTTCAAATCGAATGACGTTTTCCAGGTGTATATGAATACCTTCACCGGGCTTTATGATCCGCACACCCAGTATTTCAGCCCGCGAACCTCCGAAAACTTCAATATCAACATGAAGCTTTCGCTGGAAGGAATCGGCGCCGTGCTGCAAAGCGAAGATGAGTATACCAAGGTGCTCAGACTGGTTCCGGCAGGCCCCGCGGACAACGGCGGACAGCTCAAACCGACCGACCTCATCATCGGCGTCGGACAGGGTGAAACCGGGGAAATTATCGACGTGGTTGGATGGCGGCTGGATGACGTGGTCGACCTGATCCGCGGGCCGAAAGGCTCCGTGGTGCGTCTCGAAATCATCCCCGGAGGCGACGCCAAGGCGGACACGGCGGCAAGAATCGTCAACATCACGCGCGATACGGTTCGCCTGGAAGAACAATCCGCCAAGAAGGATATTCTGGAGATTAAAACGAACGGCAAAAAACCCCGCAGGATCGGTATCATCGATATTCCGGCTTTTTATATGGACTACCGTGCCCAGCAGGTCGGAGACCCGAATTTCAAAAGCACGACACGCGATGTCCGCGATCTTCTCGGCCAACTGAACCAGGAAGGCATCGACGGCTTGATCGTTGATCTGCGCAACAACGGCGGCGGTTCACTGTCCGAGGCGATTACCCTGACCGGGCTGTTCATCGAAACCGGACCCACGGTACAGATTCGCAACGCCAACGGTTCCGTGCGCGTGCTCGAAGACCGCGACCCGACTTATGCCTACTCGGGACCGCTGGTTGTCCTGGTAAACCGGTTGAGCGCTTCGGCATCCGAGATTTTCGCGGGTGCCATTCAGGATTACCAGCGCGGAGTCGTAATCGGCAGCCAGACTTTCGGTAAAGGTACGGTCCAATCCCTGCAGCCCTTGGACCAAGGCCAGTTAAAACTCACGCAATCGAAATTTTATCGTATTTCCGGAGCCAGCACCCAGAATCGCGGGGTTGTCCCCGACATTCTGCTGCCCAGTTTGTTCGATAGCACTGAAATCGGTGAAAGCACCATGCCGAACGCGCTGCCTTGGGACACCATTTCCACCGTAAGCTACCCCAAATACGGGAACATAAACCAATGGCTCGGCGAACTCCAGAAGCGCCACGAGCTCCGATCGAATGGCTCGAGCGAATTCGATTATCTATTGCAAAAGAAGAAGCTTCAGGATGAGATGAAACAAAAATCCAAGCTGTCGCTGAACGAATCGATCCGCAAAATGGAGCGCAGTCAAAGCGATTCGACTTTACTGAAACTGGAAAACAAAAGGCGCGCGGCCGCCGGCGAGAAAGAACTCAAGGATCTTGCCGAACTGGAAGAAAAGCCATTGGATGAAAACACCAATGAGATCGACCGCAGGGACCCCCTGTTGAAGGAGGGCGCCCAAATTCTAATCGATTATATCAATCTGAGTGTGCCCGCAATGGCCGTTAAATAGGAAAGATGTTCATTGTTTGGCCAAATCGTTAGACCATGCTAACTACTTCGACGTTAAGGTGCTCTTTTTAGATGGGCATTTTCGATTGGAGTTTTTGGACAAGCTTGCAGTACTGATCCCACCACCACGCAGGCTTCGGCATCGTTATCATTGCGTCCTGGCGCCGACTATTTCGCCGGGAGCGAAAAAGGACAGCGGAACGCCGGTCCTGCAAGGATGGACCCTATGGATGGAGGGGTGTAAGGTGGGTACCCTGGCGGAGAATGGCCTGATCGTGATCCGCCGCCCGAACCAAGACGACCTGTTTGACCAAACGGCACCGCGCTACCGCTACACGGCGGTCGCCAGCAACCGCCCCGAAAGTGCTGCCGAAACTCTGGAGTGGTATGCATAGCGGGGAGAAAACAGCGACAAATCGGCAGGATGGCCGATTTGCACGCGCAGCGCCCGAAGGGTGCGGTATAGGGACATACCGCATGATTACCGAATCAAGGAACTCAAGCGGCAGGTTTCGGCAGGCAGAGCGCATGCCCTGTGGCCGGTTCTCCGCCAATGCGGTATTCTTCCGTCTCGGCGTGTTGGCCTACAACCTGTGTCAGGGCTTCCAGCGTTGGGTGTTCCAAAAGGAATGGCGCCGCCACCAGGTGCAAACCCTGCGTTGGCGTCTTTATCAGATTGCCGGCAAGGTCGTCAGGCACGCAGGTCGAGTTTATCTCAAAGTCCGCGAGCCTGTCGTCGAACTGT
>JAKEEL010000080.1 GCA_022616595.1 Methylococcaceae bacterium | reverse complement strand
TCTGCGTATGTGATATTGCACACCTCCCTGAGCGGCGTGTTTAACCAGGCGATGATCGAGAAAGTCGGCGCCAATCGATTTCTTGCCAAATACAATCCGGATGAACTCGCATCGATCGTTCAAAATTGCCTGAAAGAACGTGTAAGTCGGAAAAATCAGGCAGCCTGACCAGGATTCAACGCAAGCGCTCGAATCCGAGGCCGGGAAATGTGTAAATGATTGTTGAAAAAAACCGCTTCCCGCTCTCCGAACCGCGCTTACGGGAAAAACCCTCGCCATTCGCCGAGATCAGTCCGGAGGCCTATGGACTGTTTCAGACCTTCTTGTTACGAACATGTGGTATACGGCTTGGCGATAACAAGCGGTATCTGGTGACGAACCGTCTGGCGGGGGTCTGTCAGAATAGGGGTATCCAATCACTGGATGAATTGGTCGGAAAGCTTAACAACGGGAGCCTGAACCAGTCGATCGTGACAGAAATTATCGATGCCATGACGACCAATGAGACTTTCTGGTTCAGGGATGCAGCCCAATTCCGCGAGCTGAAGAATGTTGTGCTGCCGGAACTCTCAAAAACCAGGTTCTCAACCCCTAGAATCTGGTCCGCCGGATGTTCCTCGGGCCAGGAGCCCTATTCCATCAGCATTTCGGTCGACGAATTCAATCGGGAGAATGTTCCGAATGGTCTCCCGGATCCTCAGATCATCGGGACCGATCTATCAGAATCCATCCTGAATCGGGCAAGGAATGCTATTTTCAGCGACCTTGAATTGTCCCGGGGCTTGAACGACGAAAGCCGTTCACGCTATTTCAGAGCTTGTCATGGCGGGTGGAAGCTGGATCCGAAGATTTCATCCAGGGTGCATTTCCAGCCCTTCAACCTACAAAAATCCTTTGCGGTTTTGGGTCAATTCGAGATCATATTCTGCCGCAATGTCCTCATCTATTTTTCGGATGAATTAAAGAGGGACATCCTGATTCGAATGGCCGGGAGTTTGAAACCGGGAGGCTATTTGTTCCTCAGCAGTACCGAAACAATCCCGAGCGGACTCGGCCATTTCGAACTGGTCAAGGGCTGTTCGGTCCGCTATTTTCGCAAAACCTGAAACACGGCCATCGCCGGCCGCTATGTATGGGTTGGTTGTCCGAGCACGAACAAAACCACCTTTATTTGTGACATAAGTTTGCCGCCCGGTGGCGGATTATTGCCGCTCGAGCCGGGCTCCCCAGCCCTCATTCCCTCATAAGTCGGTGTATTTCCATCGGATCGAACTGGCATGGGTTGTGCCTTTACCCTGCTGTTGAGAAAAAGGCGATCCCAATGTCCATAAGTTTCGATACAGCATTCGGCAATCACACACAGGCATTAAGGCTTCATGGAAAGCGGATGGAGTTGTTGGCGGCTAATCTGGCCAATGCCGATACTCCGGGATTCAAGGCGAAGGATATTGATTTCCGTTCGGTGCTGAACGAGGCGGAGTCCAAAGTCAGCCCGGTGACTCTGACGGCCAGCCGTGACGGCCATTTTGGTCCGCAGATCGGAGTGCCGGCCTTAACTGCGATGTATCGAGTTCCCGCCCAGGCGTCGCTGGATGGAAACACGGTCGAAACTCAGATCGAACAGGCCAAATTCGCGGAAAACTCGCTGCAATACCAGATCAGTATGCAATTTGTCAGCGGCACGATCAAAGGCCTGCTGACCGCCATCCGAGGAGAATAAAATGTCTTCCTTCAAGATTTTTGACATTGCGGGCTCCGGCATGAACGCCCAGAATCTGCGCTTGAGCCTGGTCTCGAGCAACCTGGCGAATGTCGATAGTATCAGTTCCAGTATCGATCAAACCTACAGGGCCCGTCATCCGGTCTTCGCGACTCAGCTGAATCAGTTACTGGATCAGCGGAACGCGGCATCGGGGGTGGAAATCAAGGGGGTGGTGGAAAGCGGCGCGCCGCTGGTTCAGGAATACGCACCGAATCATCCGATGGCGAACGAGAACGGCTACATTTTCAAACCGAATGTCAATGCCGTCGAAGAATTAGCCAACATGATGTCGGCGTCCCGTTCTTACCAGAATAACGTGGAAGCGCTGAACACGGCGAAGCAATTGCTTATTCAAACTCTTCGAATCGGTCAATAACCCTTAAGGAGAATCGGTATGTCCATCAATCTGGATACCCTGAAAGAACTCGGCTTGCAACACAGTGCTCCGCCGAAAACCCGTAAAGGACTGGGCCAGGAGGAATTCCTCAAACTTATGACGACGCAACTGACCCATCAGGATCCTGGAAAGCCCATGGAAAGCGGAGATTTTCTGGCCCAGATTGCCCAGTTCAGCACGGTGTCGGGCATCAAGGATTTACAGGAAGCCTTCGCTCGATTTGCGGAATCCCAGCGATCCGATCAGGGCCTGCAAGCCGGATATTTGGTAGGACGGGATGTGCTGGTCCCGGCCGACGAAGGCCTGTTGGCGGCCGGAGCTAACCTGGAAGGACAGCTGATTATTCCGGGACCCGCCAGTACCGTGACGGTCGACATCCTGGATTCCAACGGCCAACTGGTTAAAAAAATCGAACTGGGTCCTCAAGCCGATGGCAACGTGGCCTTCGATTGGGACGGTTCCACGATCGGCGGAGGCTTTGCCGATCCCGGAAGCTACAAGGTCCGGGCGAGTGCGGTGATCAATGGGACGAACACCGGGCTGGCCTCCTTGATTCGTTCCAACGTAGAAAGCGTGACGCTCGGACGGGGCGGTTCCGGTATCACGCTAAACGTTGCCGGGGCCGGGCCGGTTCCTTTCAGTGAAGTTTACGAAATACACTAGAGGCATCGAACATGACCTTCAAAACAGCGCTCAGCGGGCTTAACGCTGCTTCGATCGATCTCGCGGTCACGGGTAACAATATCGCGAATGCGAGCACCAACGGTTTTAAGGAATCCCGGGCGGAATTCGCCGACGTCTACGCCACCACGATTCAGGGTATCGGTTCGGCGACTCCGGGCAGCGGTGTCCGGGTCACCCAGATCGCCCAGCAATTCACCCAGGGTAATGTCGATTTTACCAACAACAATCTGGATCTCGCGATCAATGGCGAGGGATTTTATGTGCTGAGCGACAATGGCGCGCGGGAATATACCCGGGCCGGTGCGTTCGGAGTGGATGCTTCCGGCTACATCGTCAATCATGCCGAACAGCGGTTGCAGGGTTTTCCGGCACTGACCACCGCGGGCGTAACCAGCTTCAACACCGGTGCCTTAAGCGATCTCCAGCTGGCCACCACCATCGCGCCGCCCAACGCGACTACGAGTGTCCAAGCCAATATCAACCTCGACGCCCGCGAAGTCGCGCCCACGACTCCGTTCACGCCGACGGACCCGACGTCCTTCAATGATTCCACGTCATTGACCTTGTACGATTCATTGGGGAATCCGCATACCGGTACCTATTACTATGTCGCGACCGCGACTCCGAACCGCTGGGACAGTTATTTATACGTCAATGGCACCAATGTGACTTCGGGAGGGAATGCCTCCGTGCCGCTCGTGTTCGGTACGAACGGAACACTGCTTTCGGCAGGCGGCAATACAAACGGTCAATTCGTCTATGACAATTTTGCGATTCCCGGTGCCAATCCCCTGTCCGTGACGATGGATTATTCTGCTTCCACCCAGTACGGCAATAATTTCGCGGTGAACAGCTTGAATCAGGACGGTTATACCACGGGACGGCTGACCGGGATCGAGATCTCGGAAGACGGGATAGTTTCATCGCGCTTTACGAACGGGCGGTCGACGCCCTTGGGGCAAATCGCGCTTGCAAAATTTCCGAATCCACAGGGGCTGACCAAATTGGGGGATACCAACTGGGGGGAATCCTTTGAATCCGGTTCGGTAGTATTGGGCGCGCCGCGCAGCTCGAATTTCGGCGGCGTGCAATCCGGCGCGCTGGAAGCGTCGACGGTGGACATTTCCGAGCAACTGGTCAATTTGATTATCGCGCAGCGGAATTTTCAGGCCAATGCGCAGGTGATTTCAACCCAGGATGAAATTACCCAGACCATCATCAATATTCGCTGATCGAATTTTCCTTAGGTTACCGGTATGGATCGCAGCCTTTATGTCGCCATGAGCGGAGCGAAACACATCCTCCAGGCACAGACTTCCAACAGTCACAACCTGAGTAACGTCAACACGACAGGTTTTCGGGCTGATTTGGAGCAGTTCCGGAGCATGCCGGTTTTCGGCCCGGGATTTCCCTCGCGGGTTTATGCAATGGTCGAAAGACCGGGCGTGGATTTTACGCCCGGGGTTCTGCAGACGACCGGACGGAATCTCGATGTGGCGATCCATGGACAAGGTTGGTTGGCGGTACAGTCGAAGGACGGATCAGAAGCTTATTCAAGGGCCGGCGAACTAAAGCTGACCCCGGAAGGGCTGCTGCAGACCGCGGACGGGCTGGCGGTTCTCGGGAATGGTGGCCCGATTGCGTTGCCGCCGGCCCAGAAAATAGAGTTCGGGGCGGACGGTACGATCAGCATCGTTCCTCTGGGCGAGGGGCTTACGACTCTGGCTATTGTGGACCAGATCAAACTGGTCAATCCACCCGCGGAGCAACTGGAAAAACGCAACGATGGTCTGTTTTACCTGAAATCCGAGTCGCCCGCCTCGCCCGGTGCCGATGTCAAGCTGGTATCCGGCGCGTTGGAATCCAGCAATGTGAAGGCGGTGGACGCGATGGTCGATATGATCGAACTCGCCAGGCGTTTTGAGCTGCAGGTCAAAATCATGAAAACCATTTCCGATAACGATGCAGCCAGCGCCCAGCTGATGCGCTTCGCTTAACCTTTATTGCACGAATTAGGAGGAAATCACGATGACGGAACGCGCTCTATGGGTCGCCAAAACCGGGCTCGATGCGCAGCAGACCCGCATGTCGATCATTTCGAATAACCTCGCCAACGTCAACACGACGGGCTTCAAGAGAGACCGGGGTGTTTTCGAAGATTTGCTATATCAGAATATTACCCAGGTCGGGTCGCAAACGACGCAGAACACCCAGTCTCCTTCCGGATTTCAATTGGGTACCGGTGTGCGGGTTGTCGCGACCGAAAAAATCCATAGCCAGGGCAACATCGTCCAGACCGAGAACGCGCTCGATGTTGCGGTGAACGGGCGCGGGTTTTTCCAAATATTGCTGCCAAACGGCAATATCTATTACACGCGCGACGGAACCTTTCAGATGGATGCCAACGGGCAGTTGGTGACCTCCAGCGGCTACAGTGTGGAGCCGGCGATCACCATACCCAACGACGCGATCTCGGTCACGATCGGCAGGGACGGTACCGTGTCGGTGTTGCAATCCGGCAATCCCGCGCCGTCACAGGTCGGCCAGATTCTGCTCGCTGATTTCGTCAATCCGACCGGTCTGGAGCCGATCGGTGAGAATCTGTTCCGGGAATCCCTGGCCAGCGGTACGCCGACCACCGACATTCCGGGTCAGAACCAGTTCGGGGCGCTTATCCAAGGCTCGCTGGAAACGTCCAATGTCAATGTGGTCGAGGAATTGGTCAACATGATCGAAACTCAAAGGGCTTACGAAATGAACTCCAAGGCGATTTCGACCACCGATGAAATGCTGCAATTCGCTTCGAATAACCTTTAAGCCGGTAATCAGCGCGTGAATAACCGAAATTTGATTGCCAGGCGCATGATTCGAACCGGGCTTCTAAGCGTTCTGACCCTGTTGTCCGGAGGCTGCGTGTTGAAGCATGATCCGCAGTTCGCGCCGGTCCGTCCGGTGGTCCATCGTCCGCCGATGCAGAATAATGGCGCGATTTACCAAGCCGGAACCGAGGTCAGATTGTTTGAGGACCAGATCGCACGCAGGGTCGGGGATGTCTTGACCGTGGTGCTGATCGAAAACACCAACGTGACCAAGAACGACAACCTGAATCAGAGAAAGGACGGCGAGACGACCTTGGATCCGCCGACGGTTTATGGTTACCCGCTGAGCTTCCTGGAGCAAAACATCGCGTTCAATCGGAAGTTCACCGCGACCAGCAACGGAAAACAGAATAACAATCTTCACGGCACGGTCAGCGTAACCGTGGTCGAAGTTTTACCGAACGGTAATTTGGTGGTTCGGGGTGAAAAGCGGTTGGGTCTGACCGGCGGGAACGAATACGTGAAATTTTCCGGGATTGTTCGTCCGATCGATATCGATCCGGCCAATACGGTTTTATCGACCAGCGTTGCCGATGCAACCATCGTGTATGAAGGCGAAGGACAGATGGCCGATGCGAGCAAGAAGGGTTGGCTCGAGCGGTTTTTCTACAGTCCTTTTTTCCCTTTCTGAATCGGATTTCTTATGTTTGTAAACAACAAATGGTGTCTCGGGATCATTTCCATCCTGATATTGGTCACGGTGCAGCCGGCGAATGCGGAACGGGTCAAGGATCTCGCATCGATCGCCGGTATCCGGGATAACCAACTGGTCGGCTACGGTCTGGTGGTCGGCTTGGACGGTTCCGGGGACAAAACGCGCTTTACGGGTCAGAGTCTGCGCAACATGCTGCTGCAAATGGGCGTGCGCCTGCCGCCCGGAATCGATCCGAAAGCGAAAAACATCGCAGCGGTATCACTGCACGCGGAACTCCCACCGTTCGCAAAATCGGGACAGAAAATTGATGTGACGGTCGCATCGATCGGCGATGCGAGCAGCCTGCGCGGCGGCAGCCTGTTGATGAGTCCGTTGCGCGGAGCCGATGGCCAGGTGTATGCAATGGCTCAAGGGAATCTGGTAGTCGGCGGCCTGAGCGCGGAGGGCCAGGATGGCTCCAAGCTGACCGTGAATATTCCGAGCGTCGGCCGGGTTCCGAACGGCGCAACCGTGGAGCGCAGCGTCCCGACTCCTTTCGGGTCCGAAAACGATCTGGTTTTCAACCTTCACAATCCGGATTTCACCACGGCGGCGCGATTGTCGGAGGCGATCAACCAAATGATGGGCCCCGCGACGGCCACTCCGATCGACGCGGCGTCGATTCGCGTCAATGCACCATTCGATCCCGGGCAGAGGGTTTCCTTTGCATCGGTTGTCGAGAACCTGGAAATCCAACCCGCCGATGCTCCGGCCAGGGTGATCGTGAATTCCCGAACCGGAACAGTGGTGATCAACAGCACGGTTCGAGTCAAACCTGCAGCCGTTTCGCACGGAAATCTGGTCGTGACCATCAACGAAAACATCCAGGTCAGCCAGCCGGCCCCCTTGGCTCAAGGGGATACACAAGTAGTTCCGCGATCCGATCTCAAGATCGCCGAAGAAGGGAGGCGGATGTTTGTATTCGATCCCGGAATTACATTGCAGGAAATTGTTCGGGCCGTTAACGGGGTGGGTGCGGCGCCGAGTGATTTGGTTGCGATTCTCGAAGCTTTGAAGAGCGCCGGCGCCCTGCGGGCGGAACTCATCATCATTTGAACCGGGTTCCGGCAATGGCTTCGAGTCGAGTTTCAGCCGACGTTTATACCGATTTTTCGCACTTTTCGGCCTTGAAGGCCAAGGCGCGCGAACATGCGCCCGAGGCTCTGGAAAAAGTAGCCAGGCAATTTGAGTCGGTCTTCATGCAGATGGTGCTGAAGAGTATGCGCGAAGCCGGTTTCGGGGACAGTCTATTTGACAGCGACCAGAGGGATTTCTATCGGGATTTGTACGACAAGCAGCTCTCGATTCATCTGACTCGAGAATCCGGTCTCGGCTTCGCCAAACTGATTACACAGCAGCTCGGAGATCGCACCAAGCGGGAAAATTCACCCGATCGCGGCAGGGACCTGGACGATTATCGGGCACATCCGATCCAATCGATTTTCCGGAACGATGCATTTGTCTCCTTGGATCGGGCAAGCGCCTCTGCATGGTCCGAGATCATGCCTGTGCCGGAGGTCTCGAACTACCAGCGATTTGGTTCGCAAGATGAATTCGTCGAGGCGCTTAGACCCCATGCGATCAGCGCCGCACGGCAACTGGGCGTGCATCCTGGGATATTGCTGGCCCAGGCCGCGCTCGAGTCGGGTTGGGGCAGGAAGCCGATTCGTCATCCAGACGGACAGGATAGCCATAACCTGTTTGGCATCAAGGCGGACAATCGCTGGGAAGGGCTCACTACGGTGGTATCGACCCTCGAGTATGAAGCCGGAATTGCCCGTAATCAACGCGCCCGATTCCGATCCTATCGGGGCTTCGCCGAGAGTTTTCAGGATTATGTACGGTTCATTCAGGATAATCCTCGCTATCATGAGGCCTTGCGCTCGGTTGACGATCCGCGAAAATACGTGGAAGCCTTGCAGAAAGCAGGCTATGCGACCGATCCCGATTATGCCGCGAAAGTCATGAGTATCTTCGACCAGAATAGGTTCGCCGAACTGGATATGGACCAGGCCTGAATCGAACCCGGATCGGACTTTGGCGACCCAAAGACTCACCAGGTTGGTAACAGTGTAGGCGGTTAAAGAACAGACCGCTTGTGCCGATAACCTAAGGCACTCCTTGAAAAAGGCGGTGGCTGAGTAGATTCCGGCGGCAGCCACAACCCGCAAATACGCCGGATTAACAGGGGAAAACGATGGCAGGCGGTTTATTGGGTACAGCAGTTTCAGGCCTTCAGGTTGCCAGACTGAATCTGGATACCGTGGGTCATAATATTGCCAACGCGGACACCGACGGCTATTCGCGTCAGCGAGTGATTGCCGGAGCCCGGCAACCGCAGATCACCGGGGCCGGTTATGTCGGTCAAGGAGTGGTGGCCAATAATATAAACCGGCTTTACGATGAGTTCCTGGATTCCCAGCTTCGCGGCAGCACCTCGGCGTTTTCGGAACTCGATACCTTCCACAATTGGGTATCCCAAATCGATAATATTGTAGCCGATCCCGGTACCGGCATTAGTCCCTCGCTGCAAGCTTTTTTCAACGCGGTACAGGCGGTCGCGGATGACCCGACTTCGATTCCGGCGCGCCAAGTGTTGTTATCGGAAGGCCAAAATCTAGTCGATCGTTTCGCAACGATGAACCATCGTTTGGACGATTTCCGTTCTCAAGCCAACCAGAAGCTGACCAATACAGTCAACGAGATTAATGGATTTTCCAAATCGATTGCCGAATTGAACGACAAGATCGTTGCCGCAACCCAGATTGCCGGGGGGAAGCCGCCTAACGACCTTCTCGATCAGCGCGATTTATTGATTCGCCGACTGGCGGAAAAAGTCAACGTGACCACAGTGCGGCAGAATGATGGAGCCTTGAATGTTTTTGTCGGCAATGGCCAGGCCGTGGTTCTCGGAACAAATTTTGCAACCCTTGGCGTCACCAGTTCTGCACTGGATCCCGGTAAAATCGAGATAACCTTCACCGGGCAGCCGGTGCCGGTCGTGATTACGGATAATCTGGACGGCGGGGAGATCGGCGGGACTCTGGATTTTCTGAATAATATATTGCCCGCCACCCAGAATGAAATCGGCCGGGTGGCCGCGGGATTGATGTTGGATTTCAACGCCCGGCATCAAGTCGGCTATGATCTAACCGGCAATACCAATCTCGATTTTTTCACGATACCTCTGGCCACCGTATTGAGCGCAGCGGGCAATAGCGGCCAGGTATCCGCGGTTTACGATGCAGCCAACGTGAGCCAATTGGCGGCGAGCGATTATGTACTCGAACGCACCGCGACGGGCTATTTTTTGACTCGCACAAGCGATCAAAACCAGACCGCGCTGTCACCGGGTTTTCCGGGAACGCCCGCTTCCATCGACGGGCTGATCATCAGTGAGAGCGTTCCGCTTGCGGTCGGCGACCGCTTTTTAATCAGACCGACACAGAATATTGCGGGTCAAATGGGGCTCGCGCTGACCAATCCCGATCAAATTGCGGCTTCCGGGAGCGATACTTCAACCGGCTCGGTCGGCGACAATACCAATGCATTGTCGCTCGCGGCATTGAAAACCAATCGCAACCTCGTGAACGGAACCGCGACATTTCAGGATGCGCTCGGACAAATTGTCGCGAAGGTCGGGACGGTCTCCCACGCCGCGGAGGTCAACAAAATCGCACAGGAAGGCCTGCTGAACCAAGCCACCCAAGCGCGGGAATCGGTTTCCGGCGTCAATCTGGACGAGGAAGCGGCAGACCTGCTGAAATATCAGCAGGCCTATCAGGCCGCGGCCCAAGTCATCGCGGTTACCGGCACTCTCTTCGACACCCTGCTCGGGGTCTTCAGGAACTAGGCATGAGAATCACGACTTCACTATCGCAGCAACTTGGTGTTAAGGCGATCACCGATCAGCAGGCGCGGCTCGGCAAAACCCAATTGCAGCTTGCTACGGGTCTGAAAATTCTGACACCTTCCGACAATCCGGTTGATTCCGCGCGGATCCTGGATCTGAACCAGTCGCTTGCGTCCACAGAACAATATACCTCGAATATCCTTGTGGCTCAGACCAGGCTGTCGCTGGAGGAAATTACGCTGGATAGTGCGACCAATGGGTTGCAACGCCTTCGCCAGCTTGCGGTCCAAGGCGCCAACGCGACATTGAATGCTTCCGACCGGGCCAGCATCGAATCCGAAGCGCGTCAGATTCTCGATGAGTTGTTGGCTTTGAGCAATACGCAAAACGCCAATGGCGAATATCTGTTTTCGGGTTTTCATACCAACACCCAATCATTTACCGGGACCCCGACAACCCCTCCCGGTGGCTTTGTTTACAATGGGGATGGCAATCAGCGCTTGTTACAGGTCGGATCCACCCGGTTCATCGCCGATGGGGATGATGGACTTTCGGCGTTCGGCGACCCGTCAGCGGGAACCAGTGCCTTCGATGTAGTTGCGCAGTTTGCGGACAATATGGGCGCCAATACGCCCGACACCAATGATATTGTGGCGATCGATGTCGCGATGGAGCGTATCGACGCGGTCCGTTCCACGATCGGCGCCCGGATGAATTCACTGGACCAGCAAAGAGAACTGAATGACGGGATCGTGCTCGACATACGGGAAACCCTATCGGAGGTTCAAGACCTGGATTATGCCGAGGCAATCAGCCGGTTGAATCTCCAAAGCACCGTGTTGCAGGCCGCGCAGCAAGCCTACGTTCAGGTACAGGGTTTGTCATTGTTTAACTATCTGTAGGGAACGGATTTCCGTCCTCGGACGAGTCGAAAAAACCGAGTCGCCGTTCGAGTACTTTGTTATTCTGCGGTGATCCATCTGCTTCATTGGCCCACCTAATTTTTTACGTTTTCCGCTAAAGATTAACCCGAATGTGCCGTTAAATAGTCCGGAGGCGGTGAATATGCAGTTCGATGCGTATATCCGCCAGTGTTTTAATGCTCCTTGCCGAACAGGCGGGGAACTGCTGGAGAATCGTTATGGCTTCTGTCATCAATACCAATATTTACTCACTGAATGCTCAGCGGAATCTGGGCAAAACCCAGGACTCGCTCGCGACTTCCCTGCAGCGTCTGTCATCCGGTCTGAGGATCAACAGCGCGAAGGACGATGCGGCGGGGCTCGCGATTTCCAATCGCTTTACCGCGCAGATCAATGGCCTGAATCAGGCCGCACGCAATGCCAACGATGCGATATCGCTCGCACAGACCGGTGAAGGCGCATTGGAGGAAGTCACCAACAACCTGCAACGGATCCGGGAACTCGCGGTACAAGCGGTCAACGCAACCAATACGCCCGGAGACCGGGCCAAAATCCAGAATGAAATCGCTTCATTGACTCAAGAACTGGATCGGATTGCAACGACCTCCGAGTTCAACGGGCAGAAGCTTTTTGACGGAAGCTTTGGCACCGCGACTTATCAAGTCGGCGCGAACGCGAACCAGACGATCAGCGCGACCGTATCCAACCTGCGCACCAACCAGTATGGAGACCACCGGATTCAAGGAACTGCTTCGGCGGGAGCCGCGGCAACCAGAACGGTTACCGGCCAAGCCATTTTGGTGAACGGTTCGATCACCAGCGGCACCTATACGACCACCGCAACCGATACCGCGAAATCGATCGCGGAAGGGATCAATAAATTGAATACCGGTGTTCAGGCTTCGGCCAGAACAGAACTGGATATCAGTTTCGCTGCGGCAGGTAATTACAGTCTGACCGTGCAGTCGGATAATTCGACTGCGAAGACGGTTGCGTTTTCGATCAGTGCCGCTACGGGTACTTCGGCCCTGCAAGCCGCCGCGACGGCGTTTAACGATGCCGCGGGGGTTACCGGGGTGACCGCTCAGGTAAATGCAGCGGGATCCGGCATCACGTTGGTCAATGCCACGGGTAACGATATCACCGTCGCAGATACCACCACAGCCAACGCCGGA
>JAKEEL010000292.1 GCA_022616595.1 Methylococcaceae bacterium | reverse complement strand
TGGTGGAAGACCGGGCGTAGGCCGAGTTCGGATTTGAGACTGCGGAAGACGGCTTCGAGGTCGGTGAGCATGGTGAAGGTCCGCCACATCGTTGCGGCGTCGCGGGTGGTTTCGTTACTGCGCAGGCAGTAGACCCCGGGATGGGTCAGCCGACCGCCGTCGATCGGCTGCCGAGTATACTGGAGGGCGGTCGCCTTTTCCCCGGTCGGGTCGGGGACGAGTTCAATCGTATAGTGCTGGCCGACTCCCCGGCATTTTTCTTTGAGCCGGCCGAGGCGCTCGTTGAGTTTGGCCAAGCGTTTCTCCCCCCGCGGTTTCGTCAAACCCTCGGCGAGCTTTTGCAGTCCCGCCTCGAAGCGTTCCCTGAACCGCCGGGTGATGGCGCTCTCTTTCTCCGCCCGCGCCGCCGAATAGCAATAAAGCCGCACCTCTTGGCCCGTCTCATCCGGCACGAGTTGCAGCTGGATCGGGTCGCCCCCGGCAGTTTCGATCTCGGTCGCTGCGTCCGGATCGAACCGGCGGTCGCGTTCGCGGCTGACCACCAGATACCGATAGCCTTGGTCGCGCAGCCAGGCCAGATTCTCTTCCGCGGCCAACCCGCGGTCCATTACGATCAACGCGCCCTTGGGCGCCTGCAAACTTTGCAGCATTCCAGCCAGGGTCTTGCCCTCGCTGACGTTGCCCTCGAAACACTGGGAACGGCGCACGAAGCTGCCCTACCATCCAGCACCAGGCCCAAGGTCACCAGCGGGCAATCGGTCCTTTTTTCCTTGGAAGGGCCGCGCTTTGCCTTCGGATTGACCGTCGCCTCACCCTCGAAATAGGTATTGGTCAGATCGTACAGGGTAACCGTAGCCTCAAGCCCAAACAGATCGCTGACCCGCCGGAATAAGGCGTCCTCGATCGCCTGCCGATGTTTCATCAAGGCATCCGAAGCCCGATACAGGGCATTCTCCCCCATTGCCGCGAAATCCGCCTCCAGCAACTCCCCGAGGCCACTGCGCTGCTCCAGCCACCAGCGCAGATTCAGCAGGGTCACGGCCCGCACCTTCGCGCCTCGGCGCTCGGAGGGGACCAGGCGGTAGGTGAAATAGCTTTCACCGGTGGCGGTGCTGCGGGTTTGGGTGCGACGGATATACATGCCCCCACGTTACCGCGGTCACCTCGGGAGGCGCAAGGGGGTATCGAAGATATTATGGCTCTACATTTCAAAATCCGTCGGGCTAGCCACGAATTTTCAGTGGCTTAGCTTGCCGGAACGAGCAAAATCCGGCAAAAATCGAGTGGGGAAGCGTGAAGATGGGCTAACAAGGCGCTCAACCGGAGCGCGGCCATTTTGCTTCTTTTATGAATTCGGGTCCGGCGGTGGCCGCGCCCGGTTAGCTAATGGCATGGACTCCCCCCCTTCTCCGACGGCATCGGATGTGCCAGACCGGGGTTTTGATCACCAATCACAGAGAGGGGGAGCTTTATGAAGATTACAACAATCGGGCTGGACATTGCAAAGAACGTATTTCAAATTCACGGGGTGGATGATCGGGGTAAGGTGGTGGTTCGAAAGACGCTGAAAAGGGACAAGGTCACGGAGTTTTTCGCTCAGTTACCACCGTGTCTGATCGGGATTGAGGCGTGTGGCAGTGCGCATCACTGGGCAAGGACCCTGGCCCGGTTTGGCCATACGGTCCGACTGATGGCCGGCCAGTTCGTGGCGCCGTACCGCAAGAGCGGGAAGAACGACGGCAACGATGCGGAAGCGATCTGCGAAGCGGCGGGACGACCCAACATGCGTTTTGTGCCGGTGAAGAGCGAGGAGCAGCAAGCGGTGTTGATGGTGCATCGGGCACGCAGTTTGGTCATCGAGAACCGCACGGGCCAGGTGAATCAAATTCGCGGTTTGCTGGCCGAATTCGGCCTCGTGGTGGCGCAGGGCATCGAGAAACTGCGCGGTCAATTGCCGGATATCCTGGAAGATGCCGAGAACGGCCTGCCGACCCTGGCGCGGGAGACCTTGGCCGAGTTGCTGGAGCAATGGCGCGATTTGGATAAACGGGTCGCGCATTCCAATACAGGCGCTTGCCCCGGCGCTGGTCGGATTGTGTGCTATCAGGCTCCACCAGGGGCACCATGCCACCATCCATTTCGGCGATGACAACGTCGCAGCCGGACTGTTCGGGCCAGTCTGTTTCGAGCGGGCTGGCCTCGAATTGCCGTTGTGCGTGACCTTCGGCAATGCGGCGAATCGTGCTTTCGCACAGCAATACGCCGTAGTGTTCCACGACTTTATCCATGGCTTGGGCGAACGAAACATCGGCCGCAAAGTCAGTGACCACACGCTGCAACGGTCGCGATACGCCCCGGTGGTGGACGTTGGCGCTGCGCACGAACGGTCGGAGCCTGCGACTTCCGTTACGCAATTGCGGCTTGTCCACGCTTATTTCCCCGAACGTGGTATGCCAGCGCAGTTTTTTTTCCTTCACGCCAGACCGCGTCCGCTTGGCAGCTGTCCTCCGTCGTTTTGAGTACTTGCCCCTGCGCCCAAGCCGTCAGGCTTTCCCGTCCCATATGGCGCATCTCGTCAATGAGTCGCATTTCCGCCGCGTCGACTTCCTTTAGCATCCCTGCCTCGTCTTCCACCGCCAGCAGTACACCGCTGATACGACGCCTAAGAATGGGGTTGGCGTTCAATTTTTCGAGTAATTCCGTATCATTCAAGTAGATGTCTGACATATTCGCCCTCTCGTTTCATCTCATCAGGGGAGCAGATTACTCCACATCAGTTTGAATCGCACCCGCTTCGACCCTGGATTTTCTAAACGGTATAACCCACATTTTATGCCTGATAAACGGATCGGGATAACTCCAAATGCTCAAGTTGCCAGTCGATTTATCGCAAAAGTTCAATGAGCTGTTGACTAAAAAATCCTTTCCGGACGATGCCAAAGCTTCGTGTTTAAAATGGATGCGTTTTTATTGGGATTTTTGCGCCAAGTACCATTACGATCCTTTTTGCTCGGAAAGCTTGCCCGGTTTTTTACAAAAACTGGTAGAGAAAAGACAATTCGAGCAACAGCAGAAACAAGCCGTGCGTGCGATTACCCTGTTTTATCGCATGCAATACGGCCCGACTTCTTCCACCGACAGTACAGCGCCGGTGAACTCTTTGCAGGCAGCTGTCCGCAATCAATCTGTTACTCCAGCCGTGTTGACAGAAACCGGGTCTCAGCCATTAGCGCCGATAAAACAAGATAGTCCGGTGGAACGGCTCAAACACGATAACCATGTAAATGGAGGACCACGAACCGGCAGTAGTTGGGTGTTTGTCTATGAAACTCTGAACAGCGAAATAAAACTTATTCGGTCTCCACTCCGGGTCGACAACTGCCCATCAGGTCAATTCATACCGATCTTAGTCAGAAGCAAGTAAATCCAAGGCTTCTGAAGGGTCCATCCAAAAGCTTCCAACTTGCTCAAACTCAAGGAATAGAATTTGCCGGCTGACGCACCCCCTGAACGCCGGCTCGGTACAATTCCATGCGCGCGAGATAATTTTCGACGAAGGAGTCGATCGCGGGCTTGTCGTATTCGCGTATGCCGCTGATCACCAGTTTCTTGAAACCACGGCCGACCGCTTCGCCGGCCGCGTTGACCGAAAAATGAAGCAGCGCATCGCCCCGTCGACCATTGACCTTCAGCGTGGTCTCGCTCGGCTCGAGAACCGGACAACTGAAATCCAAGCGCTCCAAGTCAAAGGACATGCTTTCATAGATCACCAAGGGCCGTTCGGTATTGATCATGACATTGTGTCCCGCCATTAACGGAACCAACACATACGGAAAGTTCGGGCCCGAGTACGCGACATAACTGCGAATGAAACTTTCGATCAGGGACTCGTCAAAACTGGTCTCGCCGCTTCGTTCAACCAGTAGATAAGCCTTGCCATTATCGTCGCGAATATCGAAAGCGGGCGCGTCGGTTTCCGGAAAATTCAGCAGAATGTCGCGTCCAACCATCCCGGAAAATATAAATTCCATGTTCCGGCTCAGGCCGAATTTCTCCAATACCAAGGAAAACAGCAGATCCCCGGGCACACAGAAACGTTTGGCATCTGCATCGTGCAGAGGATTGAAATCGCCGGCGACTTCTTTGGCGAAGCGGCTGGCCTGATCGGCATCGATCAATACTCTACCGTTGTCAGTCGAATAGAATTCTTTTAAAAACATGGCTCCGCCATTGGAAAGTATGAACATTCCGGTCGGGGACCGGAAGCAACCGGTCCGGATTTCCGCGTTGTGACCGGCGGCTTCGGATCAAGACCCTGCAACGGTCATTTTTTCAAGCAAAATTGGCCCGACCCGGGTATTGCCGCGAATATCGATGTCGTTTCCGAGCGCTATAATATCGCGGAACATCTCTTTCAGATTCCCGGCCACGGTGATTTCTTCCACGGGGAACGCAATTTCGCCGTGCTGCACCCAGAAACCCGCAGCTCCCCGGGAATAGTCGCCGGTCACCGGATTCACCCCCTGCCCCATCAATTCATGGATCAACAGGCCCTGGCCCATTTCCCGAAGCAGTTCTTCCTGGTCGCCGCGCGTGGGTTCAACGGTTAGATTGTGAACGCCCCCCGCATTCCCGGTCGTGTCCATACCCAGCTTACGGGCCGAGTAGGTGCTCAATACATAGCCCTTCAGAATACCCTGCTTCACGATGTCACGGGCCCGGCAGCGTACCCCTTCACTATCGTAATTGGCACTGCCCAGAGCCTTCGGTAATTGAGGCTGCTCATGGATATGAACGAAGTCGGGAAAAATCTGCTTACCGAGGCAATCGAGCAAAAACGAGGATTTGCGGTACAGATTTCCGCCGCGGATCGCGGCGATGAAATGTCCGATCAGACTCGCCGCACATTCCGCCGAATACATCACCCGGCACTGACGGGTGGACAGGCTCCGGGAGCCGAGACGCTTCAGCGTGCGCTCGGCGGCTTTCACGCCGACGGCTCGCGCGCTCTCGAGGTCATTGCTGTCGCGCGCTACGCTGAACCAGTAGTCGCGTTGCATGCTGTTTCCGCGCCGGCCAAGCACCGAACAACTCAAACTGTGCCGGGTACTGGCAAGCCCGCGATTGAAACCCAGACTGTTGGCAAATACCCGCATTCCCTGATGGGTATCGACGCCGGCGCCCTCTGAATTCGTGATTTCGGGATCGGTTTGACGCGCCGAGTCCTCGCACTCGACAGCCAGATCGATCGCCTGATCGACCCCGAGTTCCCAGGCATGATCGAGATCGAGATCGGGAAATTCGGTTGCCAGGTACTCGACATCGGGCAAGCCGGAATATCGGTCTTCGGTCGCGAAACGCGCGATTCTGCAGGCTGCCCGGACCGTGTCCCGGATCGCGTCAGGAGATAAATCGGTGCTGCTCGCGGAACCTTTGCGTTGACCGAAATAGACCGTCACCCCGAGACTCTGCGCCTTGTGATGTTCGATGGTTTCGACACTGCCGAGACGCGCCGTAACCGACAAACCTCGCTCGATCGCAAGACCTGCTTCCGCCGACGTGGCACCCTGGGACCTGGCCTCTTTCAATAGATCGTCCACCCGCTCCTGGAGCCGCGCCAAGCCTTCAGGTTCGAACCTTATCGGAGCCGTATCTTTCAATGCATCGACCTCAAGACTCGGGAACCGGATTCAAACACTGGTGCCCCCGACCGTCAGACCGTCGATACGCAACGTGGGCTGCCCGACTCCGACCGGTACGCTCTGCCCGTCTTTTCCGCAGGTACCGACTCCGCTGTCGAACTCGAGATCGTTGCCGACCATAGTGACCCGAGTCAGTACATCGGGTCCATTTCCGATCAGGGTCGCGCCCTTGACCGGCCTGGTGATCCGGCCCCTTTCGATCAAGTAGGCTTCGCTGGCCGAGAAAACGAATTTACCCGAGGTGATGTCGACCTGACCGCCGCCGAAATTCCGCGCGAACAGTCCCTTTTCGACCGAACGGATAATTTCCTCGGGGTCATGGGGCCCCGGCAACATATAGGTATTCGTCATGCGCGGCATCGGCAGATGAGCGTAGGATTCGCGGCGTCCGTTACCGGTCGGCTTCACCCCCATGAGCCGGGCGTTGAGCTTGTCCTGCATGTAACCGCGCAGAATGCCGTTTTCGATCAGAACCGTATTTTCGGTCGCGGTCCCCTCGTCGTCGATGCTCAGCGATCCGCGCCGCTCGGGCAGAGTTCCATCATCCACGACCGTACACAGTTCGCCGGCAACCCGTTCCCCGACCCGGCCGCTGAATGCCGAGGTTCGCTTGCGGTTGAAATCCCCTTCCAAACCGTGACCGATCGCCTCGTGCAGCAGCACACCGGGCCAGCCGGGTCCGAGCACGACGACCATATTCCCGGCTGGCGCGTCAACGGCTTCCAGGTTGACCAAGGCCTGTCGGACCGCCTCGCGGCCGTATTCCAAGGCCCGCTCCTGATCCAGAAAATAGCGGTAATCGACCCGCGCTCCGCCGCCCGCGCTGCCTTGCTCGCGGCGGCCGTTCTGCTCGACGATCACCGTCACATTCAATCTGACCAGGGGCCTGACATCACCCGCCATGTCTCCGTCCCGGCCGGCCACGAGCACCACGTCATGCGCGCCGATCAGACTCACGATCACCTGTTCGATGCGATTGTCGAGTTTTCGGGTCTCGCGGTCGATGGTGTTCAACAGCTCGATTTTTTCTTGTTCCGGGATCGATTGCAAAGGATCGACCGGCCGGTAAAGCATCGTCGGCGGCTTGGACGAAGACGTCCCGATTCGGGCAGGGGTGCCGCTGCGCGCGATCCGGGTGACGTTCTTCGCAGCTTCGAGCAAGGGCGGCAGCTCGATATCATCGCTATAGGCGAAGCCGGTTTTTTCTCCGGATATCCCTCGGACCCCGGCCCCCTGTTCGATGCTATGGGAGCCTTCCTTGATAATTCCGTCCTCCAAAAGCCAGGACTCGCAGCGGCTCGATTGGAAATACAGTTCGGCATCATCGAGCGGCGCGCTCAACAATTCGGCCATTATCCGGTCGATATCCCGGTCGATCAGTCCCGCCGGAGCCAGAATCCATTCGCGGGCAAGCATCAAAGAATTTCCGGCTGTCATGCGCTCTACCTGCATACCAATCGTCTGTGTTCAAGCACCGGAAAACTGCCGCGCACCCTGGCGAGCATTTCCGGATCGATCTCGGCGGTCACGCTGCCCGG
Organism: Methylococcaceae bacterium; assembly: GCA_022616595.1. GTDB lineage: Bacteria > Pseudomonadota > Gammaproteobacteria > Methylococcales > UBA1147 > UBA1147. Next base: position 944 of record JAKEEL010000292.1, on the reverse strand, counting down.
ACCCGATGCCATTTCCGCGACCACCCTCCCCCACGGATCCACGATCATACTCCTGCCGTAGGTTTGCCGCCCGTTCAGGTGAAATCCACCCTGATTCGGGGCGATCACGTAGCACAGATTTTCGACGGCCCGGGCGCGTACCAGAACCTCCCAGTGCGCAAGCCCGGTTTTGGCGGTGAATGCCGACGGTATAGCGATCAGATCCACACCGTCCGCGAGCATCGTCCGGAACAGTTCCGGGAATCTCAGATCATAACAGATCGCGAGTCCGAGGCGGCCGAATGGAGTATCCACCACCAGCGGCTGCCTTCCGGCCTCTATCGTATCCGATTCACGATACTGTTCATCGGTTCCGGGAACCTTGACGTCGAACAAATGGATCTTATCGTAGCGGGCAACCCGCGTGCCTCGGTCGTCGAACACCAGACAGGCCGCGCGGACTTTGCGCGCAACCGAGGCCTTGATCGGAATGGTCCCGCCTACGATCCAGACCGAAAAGCGTCGCGCCAGTTGCGCGAGAAATTTCTGGATCACACCGTCACCATCGGTTTCGCCATGATCCAGTTTGTCAAACTCAGTCAAGCCCATCAGGGCAAAATTCTCGGGGAGCACCAGCAACTCGGCGCCCGCCTCGGCTGCCGCGCGGATCAATCGTTCGGCCTCGATCAGATTGGCTTCCAGGTTCGGGCTCGAGGCCATTTGAATGGCGGCACATTTTTGCATAGGTTTTTGGTTTTTCGGTTTCAACGCGTGACGCGACCCTTTGCGCAGGACGGGATTCAAGTGTTCGATTGGCCAAGAAGCCGGCCAACGCGTCACGGCGGCCGGCCGGAAGCCCATGGGATCGAACTACAATGGCTTTCCGGTTCCGGGCAGACGAACAATTTCGGGATTGTCCCAATTGCCCGTGACCCGATACTGCCGGTTAATCAGGCCATCGACCG
>JAKEEL010000010.1 GCA_022616595.1 Methylococcaceae bacterium | reverse complement strand
CGGCCGACCACGGACGCGTCGAAACCCGTAATATCCGGGTCGCTACAGACCTCAACGATTACCTGGATTCTCCTCACGTCGGCCAGCCATTCATGGTCGAACGCATCACGCTGCATAAGAAAAGCGGAAAGCGAAGTCACGAGCTCGCCCATGGCATCACTGGCAAAACAAAAGATCAAGCTATTCCCGCTCGGATTCTTAACGACAACCGCGGACACTGGAGCATCGAAAACAGTTGCCATTAGATCATCGACTGGAATTTCGATGAAGATCGCAGCCGCATTCGCAAGGGCCATGGACCTGAAAATATCACACGACTCAGACGTTTCGCCGTCGGCATCATCAAATCCAAGCCGGTTCGCCGCGTCGCTCAAAAAATGCGCGAACTCACCCTGAATACACGCCTCGTCTTTGACTATCTCAGAATGACCGGAAATACTTGCGTCACCGTACGTGTTTGACGGGTGGAACAAAATTATCCTGATTGGAAGAGACTGTGACTTGCTACAATTGGAAAATCCCAGTACACTGAATAGTCTTTGAATGCGGTTTAGGGGGCATGTAAGTATGAAAACATTCAGCGCGAAACCCGCTGAAGTCAAGCGCGATTGGTACGTCGTTGATGCTAGTGGTAAGACCTTGGGCCGTCTTGCATCCGAGATCGCGAGGCGTCTGCGCGGGAAACACAAACCGGAATATACACCGCATGTCGATACCGGCGACTACATTGTGGTCGTCAACGCCGAGAAGGTGCGGGTTACCGGTAACAAGGAACAGGACAAAATCTATTATCGCGACACGGGATATATCGGAAATATGAAATCCGTGAGTCTTGGTAAGTTGCGTGCTTCGCATCCGGAAAGAATTTTAAAAATCGCGGTACGCGGTATGCTGCCGAAGAATTCACTGGGACGCGCGATGTTCCGGAAACTTAAGGTGTATTCCGGGACCGAGCATTCCCACCGAGCCCAGCAACCGAAAGAACTCAACCTTTAATTTTTTTATTGTCAAGCGAGCGAGTATTATGGCCGAAGCGCAATATTACGGAACCGGGCGCCGGAAAAGCGCGATTGCCTGTGTTTTCGCGAAAACCGGCAACGGTCGGATAACCGTTAACAAAAAGCCTCTGGAAATTTATTTTGGCAGAAAGACTGACCAAATGATCGCCCGACAGCCTCTCGAATGTATCGAGGCACCGAGCAAATTCGATTTTGATATCAAAGTCAAAGGAGGCGGCCCATCGGGCCAGGCTGGCGCGATCCGTCACGGGATCACCCGGGCATTGATAGTTTTTGATGAAAGCTACCGTTCTCCTCTGCGGAAGGCGGGTTATGTGACGCGGGATTCGCGCGTTGTGGAACGCAAGAAAATCGGGTTGCACAAAGCGAGAAAGCGGCCACAATACTCCAAACGCTAATTCCAAAACTCGATACTTCGGCGAGCTTGATTGCTCCACAAATTATGTTGGGGGATCGTCCAGCGGCAGGACTGCGGACTCTGACTCCGTCAACCCAGGTTCGAATCCTGGTCCCCCAGCCAATAATAAACAAAGGCTTGCAGGGTTTCACAGCAGGCCTTTTTCCTTGGTGCTACCCACAATGTTACCACAGAACGGCGTTACTCGTCTCTATGCTGTAATTTTGCGCGTTTTTTGTCACCCCGCCGCAACACGAAGCCTGGACGGTTACGGCACGTTCTTAATGTTCTTTCTCAGGTTCTTTATGGCTCTTGGCACGCTATTGCTTTCTGCGTGTTGGAAGGCGGCCATGCCATTACAAAAGCATGATGGTGGCTATAGCCGCATCCCGGGCGGCGGTGATTGCCGGCTGGTCCAGGGCGGTGACCGCCGCGGCGATTTGGACCATTGCGGTGCGCCTGGCTCCATCGATTGCCGCGCCGATTGAGATCCATTGATCGGCGAGGGCGATGATAGCGTCGCAAGCGGCTTGGTGGGATGTTCCGGTGGCGGTTGCCTCGGCCTGGACGAAGGCGGGGACGGTGCCGGCATAAACGGCATCCTTGAACGCCCGTGCATGCTGGTCCTTGATCGCGTAGACGAGTTCCTGGCCGAAGGATCTGGTCAGATATTTCAGGCGGGCGGCCCCGGCGGCCGCATTGACGGCCGAAATGGCGGCTTGCGCGGCCCGGTCGATGACAACCCGGGCGTGTTCTGCAACATACAGTACCAGGGCATTGTACAAGGCCGCCTGTGCGATGCCGTCAATCTCCAGGCAGTCATTTCGATACACCATCGGCTCTGCGCTGCCCCCGGCCAGTTCCCGGAGCCTCGACATATCATAATCGGGCGAGACGGATATTAAGGCACTCATCGCCTGACCTCCAGGAAGAACCACGTTGCGGACTGTTGCGAGGCCACGTTGGCGACCAGCAAGGCGCCGCCCGCCCCCTGATCGAAGGAGAGTCCGCCGGAAACCCTGGCATACGCGCCGCCGGTCGGGACGATCAGCCGCCCGGGCGTACCGGCCGACCACATCGCGGCATCATCGTATACTTCAGCCTGCCACGAAACGATCGTATTCGTATCCGCGGGGATCGACTGGCTGGATGTCCTCCGGACCAGGGCCGCGCTCGATGTGATCAACCGCAGTGCGCTCAATAGTTGAGTGAGAGTCGCCGCGTTCGGGGTCAGACTGCCGCCGACCACGACATTCCTCAGCTCTTCCACGATTTGATGAAACCAATAGTCCCCCGGCTTCGAGGCCGCTATCGGAATGCTCGGGTTGCCCTTGATGGGATACCCGACACTCGGCCATGCAGGGCGCAGGCAATCCGTAGGCGCGCTCCCAATCGATCAGCAATTCCACGGTTCCGCGCGGGTCGGATTCATCCACCAGATTTTCCGAGCGGGCGTCCGCGCGCGCGAATTCCCCGGCCAGCGCGGCGAGCAGTTGCGTGAGGGTCGCATCCGCCGCCCGGGGCCAGGCGGCGCCGACGGGAAGGGCGGCCTGGAATTGTCTCAAATAGGCTTCGGCGTCCATCGATCAGGTCCAGGTGATCGTGCCCATCACGGCGATCTGGCCGGTGGTGTGGGTGACATTCGCG
>JAKEEL010000009.1 GCA_022616595.1 Methylococcaceae bacterium | reverse complement strand
CTGACCGTTGCTGCCGAGAGTGGGGACACGGATGCCATGCTCCAGCTCATCGAGGAACACGATCAAGATGATCTGCTCCGATGCTGGACGTGGGTGTATCTCTCGCAGCTGTTTGGAACGGATCTGACCAAGGACGCGCACTACGCGATCAACGAGGACGGTTCGGAATACGACGATGACGTCGGCGGGCCAGCCTATGTCGCAGGTCGCGACGGTATAGATCTCGAACCACTCAGTTCAGAGCAAGACGCCACTGCCAGGCTTGGCGCGCAGGATCTGTTTGAGCAGATTCAACGGACCGGTGAGGTGAGGCCGCTGCCGTAGCGCCGGGACGGAGGGCATTGCCGCCCAGGTTGTTCCCTCCGGATAGCCTAGGCAGCAATCCAACCGCTTAATTCGTCCGCGCGTCACTCGTTGATCTGCATGGGGGATGACTCGTGGCCTTGGCGGACTGCGGGCCTGTTTCAGGGAGCGAGGTCGGGGCGAGGAATGGCCAGAAATCGTAGGACGGATGCCGTCAGGCGATCCGTCCATTCAAATCAATCCCCGCATCACACGGGCAAATCGGCCGGCAATGCCTCGGGTTTGACATTTGACGGAACCCGTCCTTAGTTTCGTCTTACGCGGGTTGCCCTTATCTTGCCGTTTCATTTTTCCGGCCGCTACAGCGGATCTGCGAAAGGTGCACGAAGAAGTCCACTCCCCCTGCCGTTGTCTGGCGGCATCAGCCAAACTGCAAAACTTCCGGCTCATGGAAATCGATGATGCGCCGTAATTCCCCCGTAGACGTCAAGGCAAGGCACTCCGGTTCGATTGAGTCCGGACAGCGAGCGGCAATCTCTCTAAAATATTGTTGCCGCTTACCAGACTTTTTATCAATTGCTATCGCCGTGGCCCAACGAATTGAACGGCTTGACGCGCGATCGGCCGCGGGATGGAATTCCAACCACACCGACATGCACCCCTTTAGAACAGGTACTTACGTTGAATCAGAAGGATTCGTTCATCTGATGGCACATGTCATGCCTATAGTTTTCAATAGAGGCTATCAGCCGCGACAACCCCATGTTCCGATGCATGGATGTAATTCTATTGACAGAGAGGTTTACTATGATGTCTGATGTAAAAATTGAAAATCTGGCTCCTCAACCCTTCTTCGCCCGGTTTCTCGAGAGCCAGCACGGTGAATCGATGAGCCACGAAGAAATGGCTCGGATCCGGGGCGGTGTTGCTTATGTCACCCAGGCCTATCCCTCCGACCGGGAGAATGCGCCTTCCGGCGGGCTTCCTGAATGGATGGCGGATTTCATACAGAAGATCGGCGGCCAGCCTGGTTGTTTCCCGCACCATCCTGATCTGAGTGCCTATCTGCCCAAGTACCCCGACCCGCAAGGCCCGATTGTCACGCAGGCCGCTCCTTCGGACAATGAAATATTCGGCGACCTGACGTGATCGCGATAAGCAGGTAGCATCCGGGTACAAATCATACGCCCGGCGTGACTGCCGCGCCGGGCGCTTCCATCCGGATTCATCCGGAGCCATTCCCGTTACCAAAGTCCCGCAGTCGATCGCGAGAACAGCTATCATGGCCATGCAGAATTCAAAACCCGTGGTTTTTATTGTCACGCACTCGAACGATAATGCGAGTATCCGCTTGGTCATGGACGCGGTAGCCGAATTGGGCGGAGCCGCCTGTCGTTTCGATTCCGATCGTTTCCCGACCGAGACCCGGATCCGAATCGAATACCACGGGTCGCGGGAACGGTTATTGCTCCAAGGCGACAACTATGAGCTGGACCTGGCTTCGGTTTCGGCCGTCTGGTACCGGCGCATCGCGATGGGCTACCGGATCCCGAGATCGATGGATGCCCAGCTTAGAAAGGTTTCGGTCGATGAATCGAGGGCGACCGTGCACGGACTGATCGCGAGCCTCGACGCGTTCCACCTGGACCCGGTCTATCGGCTGCGCCGTGCGGAGAACAAGCAGCTGCAACTCAAAGTCGCCCGGGGACTCGGAATCGAGACACCCCGGACTTTAATCACCAACGATCCGGACGCTGTGCGCCATTTTGCGCGCAAATGCCCGAACGGCATTGTGATGAAAATGCTGTCGTCGTTTGCGATATACGCGCAAAACGAAGAGAAAGTAGTCTTCACCAACAGGGTCCAAAGCCACGATCTCGAGCATCTGGACGGGCTTCGCTACTGCCCGGCCGCGTTTCAGGAATTGGTTCCGAAGGTCCTGGAACTTCGAGTCACAGTCGTCGGAGATCGTCTTTTCACCGCCTCGATCGACTCCCAAAAGTCGGACAAATCGCGTATCGACTGGCGCCGCGACGGCATGGGCCTCATCGATGACTGGGAGCCTTATGCGCTTCCGCCGGAGGTCGAAGAAAAGCTCCGGAAACTCATGCATTTCTTTGAATTGAACTACGGAGCCGCGGATTTCATCGTGACGCCCGACGGATGCCATGTATTCCTGGAGGTCAACCCGGTCGGTGAATTTTTCTGGCTCGAGTTGAAAAATCCGAAATTTCCGATATCGCGCGCGATCGCGAACCGGCTGGTCGCGGGCCGCAGCGTGTGGGATTAGCGCTAGAATTGGAAAAATAAACAGCTTTTTTATTAAACGGAAAAGTACTCAAAAACCGATGGGAGCAAAAGGGGATGCTTCCCTATTATTTTGAACGATTCGTATTGGTGGGTAGCGATCCGTTAGGTGGAACGCAATCCGGTGAGGGCGCAAAGGGTGGCGAAGGCGGAAGACTATCGTTGGTCGAACGCAAAATAAAAGGGAAGCGTCCCTTTTCCACCTCGGGTTGTGGATAACATCCCTGTTACCCAAAACTCCACAGCACAACAAGACTTAACAACCACCCGCTAAAGCGGGTGGTTGTTAAGTCTTAACCAATCATTGTCTTGACAATGGGGTCCACTTTAATAACCAATCACTACGAATCTTGCATTGTTCATAAAATGAGTGTGCATTTTCCTAGTCAAATCCCGAGAAGTTCTGATATGTTTTCCATATCGGAAATCCGACACGAAACCGCTTCGCCGCCCCGATGCAAAAATCCATCAATGCTCTGCCCACAGGCTTCAGGATAAGCTCTTACGAGATCGTCGAAGAGCTGGGTTCCGGTGGCTTCGGGATCACCTACAAGGCTTACGATTCGCATTTGCAGACCCACGTCGCGATCAAGGAATACCTTCCAGTGAGTTTCGCGGTTCGGGAAAGCGACACGATTCACGTGGCCCCGCGCAGCAACGCGGTCGCGCGCGATTACAAATACGGCCTCGACATGTTCCTGCAGGAAGCCAGAACCCTCGCCCGCTTCCGGAACGACCGGATCGTTCGGGTGATCCAGTTCATGGAAGCCAACAATACCGCTTACCTGGTCATGGAGTATGAAAACGGGGCTTCACTGGCCGCCAAGATCCAGGATCACAGTTACCCTACGGCGGAAAGCCAGGTCCTGAATTTATTGGTCCAGACCCTTCAGGGACTGGCAATTGTTCACCGTGCATCGATTCTGCACCGCGATATCAAGCCCTCCAATATCTACATTCGGCAGGATAACAGTCCGGTTCTCCTGGATTTCGGTTCGGCGCGCTATGCGCTCAGCGAACATACGATGAGCCTGACCAGCATCGTTTCCCCGGGATACGCCCCTTTCGAGCAATATTTCTCCGACGGCAAACAGGGTCCCTGGACCGACTTCTATGCGCTCGGCGCGACACTGTACTGGGTGGTCACGGGAAAACGGCCCGCGGAAGCCACCGAACGGATCATCGCGGTCACTGGCAACCAGCCGGATCCCAACATTCCGGCCAGTCAGTTCGCGCGCGACAGATACAACCCGCCGCTGCTTGAATGCATCGACTGGATGCTCGAGCCGAAGGTCGAAAACAGACCACAGACCGCGGACAGCATCGTGGAGCGGATTCAGGACCGGAGCCGACCGACTTCCAGGCTGGTATCGAGTCCGGCTACAAAGGCCGAGACCCTGCCCGTCGCGAGACCGATCGCAGCCAGCCGTGTTTTGCTCGCAGGACTGGCATTCGGCCTACTCGCCGTCATCGTACTCCTGTTCAACCAAAAGCCGGAATCCACCGAGATAAGCGCCGTACAACCGAGCGCCTCGCCTCCGGAATCCGCCAAACCTCCGGTACCTGCGTCAATGGTACCGGGGCTTGCCGCAGTCACCATGCCTGAACAACCTGCGGATTCGGCAACGGGGATTGCGGATGCGCCGCAAAACACAACTCCATCCTTTCGGTATGATCCCGAATCGCCGATCGATGAACTGCTGAAGGCCGGCGACCGCGCGCTTCTGGAGCGTCGCCTGACGACCCCCGCGGACGATTCCGCGGTCTATTACTACCGTAAAGCGCTCGAATTGTCCCCGGAAAATCCGCAAGCGGAAGCCGGCCTGAAGAGGGTTGTCTCGACCTACATCGCGCTGGCCGATCAAGAATCACGGCACGGCGATCCCGTGGCCGCCCGGCGATACCTTGAACGGGCCTCTTCCATCGATCCCGGTAATCCGGAAATACTTGCGGCCAGGAACCTCATCGCTGCATCGAGACCCGCTTCGAGGACCCAGACCGTATCCAAACCCCGCACCACCCGGAGCGCGCCGGAATCCGGGATCACACAAGCCTTGCCAATCTCGCGGACGACGCTGGACCCGACGGCGAAATACCGGAACGTCCGCTCGGCCAAAATCGGATACAGCAACGGTGATATCACCAAAGCGGAATATGCCCGTATCCGTGACATTCTCGCGAGCCGGTACCGGCGGCGAATCAGTGAACTGAAACAGCAATACCGCGAGGGAAAGCTCACCAAGTACGAGTACAAACAGAGGGCGCGCGAAGCCGAGATCGATTACAAGGGATGAGCCTGCATCGTTAGATTACTCCAGCGCAACTTGAGCATCCCGAGCGTGGGAGTCCTTGGCGTTCTGTTGCAAGTTTACGCGCCATGCCACGAAATTCCACAGGGCCGACAACCTTCCATTCAGCGGCATGGTAACCGAGGTGCATCCCGACTCGGATCAATGCGCACAGGTGCGGATGACTTCGGGCAAAAAGTTTCCGCTGCATGATCGTAGTTGCTTTGTACTTTAAAACCACCCGCCAGACGCTTCAAGATCCCGGTACGCAGTTCCGTCTCCCTCAACAGTACCTCCACCTCCATCTGAACTGATCCGCCCACCATCAAATTTTCCAGTGACCTCCCGCCTCGACAGCACGTGAAATTCCACTCCTTTTCTTGTACACTCTATATTCATAAGGTCGCTTTCCCCATTTTGCATAACCTCATGATTCCACGTGCATTATGCCAGAAAACACGGCCTTTTTCACGTAGATTGGTGAGAAATGCAGGGCGAGCGCATTTAAATGTGCATAAAAATAGTAACATAGATGATTATTACGAGAAACAGCATTATGAGGTTCTCATGTGATCCAGTTTAATTGAGTATTTTACTTCGTTACCGGATCACCGAATCGATCGTAACAAATGCCATGCGTTGGTCGATATTATTGTACTGGCAATTTGTGCCGTGGCCGGAGGAGCCGATGGTTGGGAGGCAATCGAGGAGTTCGGAAAGGACAAGCTGGAATGGTTGCGCAAGTATATTCCCTTGGCAGACGGCGTGCGCCGCTCACGGACGTTTAACGAAGCTACTGAGGCTGAATTTACCATAAAAACTCCGAAATCGCTAAAGAGCGGCGCGTCCGACTGATCGCCGTGGTAGGCAAAAAGCAAGACCAGACTTTTTCTTTCCGTTCCCTTTCTTTCACGCAACTATTCTTCGGACAACCATGTGCCTCCCGCACGGATAAACCCGTTGAAACCAACCGCTTATTGACAAATTCGCAGAATCGAATTTCCGCTTGCTCGGCAGCCTCGAGCGGCTCATCCGCATTCAAGCCGGAACAGCAAACAGTGTCTTCCATTTTCGATGCGCTGGAAGGGTGCAGGATCTTGTTGGACATAGCTGTGCCATCACCGTAACAGTATAGAATCGTTCTTTTTTGTTTCAAAACGATGAAAATTTGAGTATTTTACTCGGAAACAACGGGACGCTCGAGGCGATTAGGGAGCAAAATAGAGCCAAGGCGAAAATTTCCAGATACATACCATCGTAAAACCAATGGCGGATTATCCAGTCTATGACGTGCTGATCATCGGGAGCGGCGCGGCCGGTTTGAGCCTTGCACTACGGCTCGCAAAGAACGGCCCGCTGCGGATCGGGGTGTTATCGAAATCGTCGCTCCAAGACAGCAATACGTATTACGCGCAGGGCGGGATTTCCGCGGTTCTGGATCTCGAAGATTCCCTGGAAGCGCATATCAACGACACGCTTAAAGCGGGCGCTGGCTTGTGCGACCCGGACATTGTGCGCCTTACCGTAGCCCGGGGGAAGGAATGCATCGACTGGCTGCTCGAGCAGGGAGTCCCCTTTACCCGCGAGGAATCGGAAACCGGCGCGGTCCGCCTGCATCTCACCCGCGAGGGCGGGCACACACACCGGCGTGTGGTTCACGCGGCGGATCAGACCGGCAGGGCGGTTTACAATTCACTCGAGGAACGCACCAAGGAAATCAAAGGCATCGATCTGTTCGAGTATTACAACGCGGTCGACCTGATCAGCACCCGGAAGCTCGGATTCGCCGAAGAACGCGTGGTCGGTGCCTATGCCTTCAATGCTAAAACCAGTCAGGTCGAATGTCTCGGAGCGCGAGTCGTGGTGCTTGCAACGGGTGGGGCGAGCAAGGTCTACCTGTATACCAGCAACCCGGATATCGCGACCGGGGACGGAGTCGCGCTCGCGTGGAGGGCCGGCTGCCGGATCGCGAATATGGAATTCATGCAGTTCCATCCGACCTGTCTTTACCATCCAGATGCCTATTCGTTTCTGATCAGCGAAGCCTTGCGCGGCGAAGGCGGCAGACTGATTCTGCCGGACGGATCGGCTTTTATGCATCGATTCGACAGCCGCAACGAGCTTGCCCCGAGAGACGTGGTGGCCAGGGCGATCGACTATGAAATCAAGAGGCTCGGCATCGATTGCGTTTATCTCGACATCAGCCACAAGCCGGCTGATTTCATCCGCGATCATTTTCCGAATATCTATTCCCGCTGCCTGGAACTCAACATCGACATCACCAAACAGCCGATTCCAGTGGTTCCCGCGGCCCATTATACCTGTGGAGGCGTGCTGACAGACCGCAACGCGCGGACCGATATCCTGGGCCTGTACGCGATCGGGGAGGTCGCCTGCACCGGCCTGCATGGCGCGAACCGAATGGCCAGTAACTCCCTGCTCGAGTGTCTGGTATTCGCCAAACAGGCCAGCATCGATATTCTGAAATCTCTTGCGGATTTCTGCGAGCCGCCGGCGCTGCCGCCTTGGGATGAATCCCAGGTCAGTGATTCGGATGAAGAAGTCGTGGTCGCGCACAACTGGGACGAAATCCGGCGCTTCATGTGGGACTACGTCGGAATCGTGCGTACCGACAAACGCCTGGAACGCGCCCTGCACCGAGTCGATCTGTTGAAGCGGGAGATCAGCGAATATTACAGCAACTTCAAGGTGACGAGCGACCTGCTCGAACTTCGAAACCTGGTGATCGTGGCGGAACTGATCATCCGCTCCGCGATGCTCCGAAAGGAAAGCCGGGGGCTGCATTACACGCTGGACTACCCCGAAACCAACTCGGATGCCCCGGCCAAACCCACGATTCTGAGTCCCGTGCTCGGAAACTCGTCATAAAATGATTTCGTTGGGCTACGCGCGGCTGCATTTCCGGCTAATCCGGCATTTCCAACGCTTCCATATATTCGATCATGAGCTGCACCTTCCGAAAATTACGAAACTGGTTGATCGCGAGCCGATAAACCAGTCTGATTTTGTCGACCCCGAGCCATCCTTCGGGGTGCTCGGCAAAAAATGCGATGCCATCGAATATTTGCTTCAAGTCCGGGGTGCACAGGTCGAACTTCACGTGTTTTTCTTTCAATACGCGGCTTTCCACGACCTCGAAATCGCCCTGGAACAGTGGTTCTGGAAAGCCGCGTCCCCACGGCGCGATTCGATGCAGCAATTCGGCGAATTCCAGCGTCAGCTCCGTCCCGTTGAGAGAACCGTCCGTATAAATCACGGGTTCGGCATCGAGATCCTGGCCCTGGCGTTTGACAACGTCCGCAAAGACCGACGAAAATTCGGAAAAGTCTGATGATCGAAGACTCAGACCGGCGGCCATCGCGTGGCCGCCGAATTTGCTTAACAAATGGGGGTGGAGCGCCGCGATTTCGCTCAGCACGTCGCGGACATGAATGCCGGCCACGGATCGCGCGGAGCCCTTGATAAACCCGTCGCCGACCGATGCGAAGGCAATGACCGGCCGGTTCACCCGATCCTTGATTCTGGATGCGATGATTCCGACCACCCCTTGATGCCAGCTTTCGTCATGCAAGCAGATTCCGGCTGGAAGCCCTGCCTGGTCTTGGAAATCCCGCGAATTCAAAAGGTCCAGGGCCTGATTCTTCATACGGTTTTCGATTTCGCGCCGGTCCCGGTTCAGGGAATCCAGTTTTTCGGCGATCCGAAGCGCATGTTCCGCTTCCTCCGCCAACAAGCATTCGATCCCGAGCGCCATATTGTCCAAGCGTCCGGCCGCATTCAGCCTGGGCCCCACCGAAAACCCCAGGTCGGATGCGGTCAAGGTCTCGACGGATCGCCCGGTCACCTGCAAAATGGCCTGGATTCCCGGGTGAGCCGATCCTTTGCGAATGCGTTGCAGTCCCTGGTGGACCAGAATCCGGTTGATATGATCGAGCTCCACCACATCCGCGACGGTTCCGAGCGCGACGAAATCGAGCAGGCACGCGAGATTCGGTTCGGGAATCGAAAAGCGCTGGAAGAGTCCCGTTTCCCGGAGGGCCTTGCGCAGCGCGCTCAGCACATAAAACATGACTCCGACACCGGCCAGCGATTTGCCTGGAAAGGGGTCGCCCGGCAGATTCGGATTCACGATCGCGTCGGCATCCGGCAGTTCCGCTCCGGGCAGATGGTGGTCGGTGATCAGAACCTTGATCCCGCGGTCTCGCGCGGCTTTGACGCCTTCGAGGCTGGAAATCCCGTTGTCGACCGTCAGGATGAGTTGCGGCTTTTCGAGGCTCGCGACTTCGACGATTTCCGGGGTCAGTCCGTAGCCGAATTTAAAGCGGTCCGGCACGCTGTAGAGCACTTCGGACGCACCGAGCATTTCCAGCCCGCGTTTCGCGACCGCACAACTGGTCGCGCCATCCGCGTCGAAATCGGCGACGATCAGCACCCGATCGCGTCTTTCGATCGCGTCCATCAGATGCGCGACCATGGTCGCCATCCCTGTGAACAGTCCCGGATCAGGCAGACGCTTCAGACTATGATCCAGATCTTTTGCCGATTGGATATTGCGTGCGGCGCAGATTCGTCGGATCACCGGATGACATTCGTCCGAGAATTCGCCGGCCGACCCGTTCGGCTTCCGTTCAACGATCCGCTTCTTTACGCGGAGGCGGTCGGCATGGCTTGGTCGATTGCTCATTGAACAGGGTAACAAGCCCGTGAGGAATGAAGCATCTTGTTTTGATTTTGTTGGGTTACGCAATGCTTACCCAACCTGTTTTTTTGAATCAAGCTAGAGTCGGTCCGATATCGCGCGTTTTACCGCGTCGAGTTTCGGTTCGACCGTGACGGGTTTCAGCGAGCACTGCTGGATCGCGGTATCCGGGTCTTTCAAACCGTTGCCGGTCAAGGTGCAGACGATCAAACTTCCCTCCGGAATTTTGCCCGATGCGAGGTCATGCAACGCGCCCGCAAGCGAGGCCGCCGAGGCCGGCTCGCAGAATATGCCTTCATTTTCTGCCAGCATTTTCTGTACTTTCAGGATCTCGGCATCTTCGAAACACTCGAACCATCCGCCGGATTCTTTCTGTGCCCGCCAGGCATGATCCCAGGATTGGGGATGGCCGATCCGGATCGCGGTCGCCACGGTTTCCGGATGATCGACCATCTCTCCTTTTACAAAAGGCGCGGCCCCGGCGGCCTGATAGCCGGCCATGACCGGGCGGGTATCCGTGATCGCGGGGAGGCCCCGGCTTTGCGAAGCATATTCGCAATAGCCCTTCCAATAAGCGGTGATATTGCCGGCATTGCCGACCGGAAGGCAATGGAAATCGGGCGCCCGGCCCAATTCTTCGACGATCTCGAATGCGGCCGTTTTCTGCCCTTCGATCCGGTAGGGATTGATCGAATTCACGATCGTCACAGGCGCCTGGCCCGCGACTTCCTTGACCAGACGCATCCCGTCATCGAAATTGCCCTTGATCTGGATAATCACGGCTCCGTACAGCATCGTCTGAGCGAGTTTGCCGAGCGCGATCTTGCCGTCCGGAATCAGAACGAAGGCCTTGATTCCGGCGCGCGCCGCATAGGCCGCGGCGGATGCCGAGGTGTTCCCGGTAGAGGCGCAGAGTATCGCCCGACTGCCTTCTTCCACCGCTTTGGTCACCGCTACGGTCATTCCGCGGTCCTTGAAGGAACCGGTCGGGTTCAAGCCTTCATATTTAACATAAAGGTCGACCTCTTTTTGAATAATCGCCGGGATATTCTGAAGTCGAATCAGCGGGGTGTTGCCTTCCCCGAGGCTGACCGCTCGGCTGGATTCGGACACCGGCAGGCGGCTCCGGTAACGGTCGATCAATCCGGTATATCGATGGTTGCTGGGCATTGGATTCCTGAAAAACGAGGGTTGAGAGTACGGCCGGACAGCAAGCCGATCAGCCGAGCGATTCCATCCGAATCCGGTGAACCGGTCCGGCCACCGAATCCAATTGCTCGATCGCCTGTATGGCGCGGTTCATTTCGCGTTCCACCACGCGATGGGTCAACATGATGACCGGCAGATCCAACTTGCCCGGCAGGGGTTCTTTCTGGATCAGCGCTTCGATACTGATGCCGCGATCGGCCAGTATCCGGGTGATATCGGCCAGAACGCCGGGCTTGTCGGCCGCCGTGAGTCTCAGATAGTAAGCGGTTTCGACCTCCTCCATCGGACATACCGGCGTATCTTGCAGTGCGTCCGGCTGGAAGGCCAAATGGGGTACTCGATTACCTGGATCGCTGGTCAAGGTCCTGACAACATCGACGATATCGGCGACCACCGCCGACGCGGTCGGAT
>JAKEEL010000079.1 GCA_022616595.1 Methylococcaceae bacterium | reverse complement strand
GGGCAGGTGAACCCGGTATTTGTCGGTGATTCGAGTGAACTTTCGAATATCTCGTCCTCGATCCTTAAGGCCGGCGATCTCGTGATTACGATGGGCGCGGGGAATGTGGGGCAGATCGCTTCGGAACTGCCCGAACAACTCGCCAAGATCATGAACGCCGAACTGGCCGAGGTGCGCCTTTGATGTCGCTCGGTCAAAAACGCTCCGAATTTCAGGAGACAGCGATGGCAGAGTCCTATAGTGAACGATGCCCTCATGGTGATCTGTTGATCGATCAACCGCTGGCGAGCCAGACCTCGTGGCGGGTCGGCGGCAAGGCGGATCGCTTGTTCCGCCCGCGCGACCTGGAAGGATTGCTTGCCTTTCTTCGGGAATTGCCTGAATCCGAACCGCTTTTCTGGATGGGCCTGGGGAGCAACCTTTTGATTCGCGATGAGGGCATCCGGGGGACCGTGATCAATACCCGCGGTCGTTTGAATGTCCTGAAAATGCAGGACCCCGACCGGGTTTATGCGGAAGCCGGAGTGTTGTGTCCGCATCTGGCCCGGTTTTGCAGCGACCGGGGACTCGCGGGCGCCGAGTTTTTCGCCGGCATTCCCGGTACGGTAGGCGGAGCGCTCGCGATGAATGCGGGTGCATTCGGCGGGGAAACCTGGGCCTTGGTCGACCAGGTGCTGACGGTGAATCGCAGCGGTTTCTGCCAGATCCGGAACCGCGATCAGTTCACAGTGGGCTACCGGCATGTCGAGGGTCCCGCGAATGAATTCTTTCTCGCGGCGTTATTACACCTGCGATGCGGCGACGGAACGGAAAGCCGCGCACGAATCAAGGCCTTTCTCGCAAGACGGCTCGAAACCCAGCCGCTGAATCTGCCCAGTTGCGGTTCGGTTTTCCGCAATCCGCCGCATGACTACGCGGCCCGGCTGATCGAGGCGAGCGGGTTGAAGGGATACAGGATCGGCGGCGCCTGTGTATCCGAAAAGCACGCGAACTTCATCGTCAATCAGAACCATGCACGGGCCGCGGATATCGAGGCACTGATCGAATTCGTGCGGGCCGAGGTCGAGCGAAAACAGGGCATCCGCCTGGTCCCCGAGGTGCGGATCGTCGGTGAATCCGAGGAATGAGGCGAACGAGAACCATGACTCAAGCAGTAAAAAGTCCAGTTGAATTCGGTAAGGTCGCCGTGGCCATGGGCGGTAGTGCGGCGGAACGGGAAATTTCTTTGTCGAGCGGGCGGGCCGTGCTCGCGGCCTTGCAAAGGAAAAATGTGGACGCGGTCGGAGTCGACATCGGAGACTCTCCGTTTCGCGCGTTGTCCGGTCAGTCTTTCGACCGGGTATTCAACATCGTTCATGGCAGAGGCGGCGAAGATGGCGTATTGCAGGGTTTCCTCGAAGCCCTGCATATTCCGTATACGGGCTCCGGTGTGTTGGGCTCCGCGATTGCGATGGACAAGCTCAAGACCAAACTGATCTGGAAGGGCATCGGATTGCCGACCCCGCGCTGGGTGGTGATGCGGAGCGATGAGGACCTCGGGCGCTGCGAACAGGAACTCGGTTTCCCGCTCGTCGTGAAGCCCGCTCAGGAAGGCTCCAGTATCGGGATCACCAAGGTTGAGAACCGCGATGCACTGGCCGATGCCCGGAAGACCGCCGCGAAACATGGCCAGGACCTGTTCGCCGAGGCCTGGGTACGCGGCAGGGAATACACCGCCGGTTTCTTGCAGGAACGTAGTCTGCCTCTGATTCGATTGGAGACTCCGAACAATTTTTACGACTTCGATGCCAAATATCGATCCGATGCGACCCGCTATCACTGTCCCTCGGGCCTCGAACCACAACTCGAACAGCGGATCCAGGAACTGGCCGCGCAAGCCTGCGCTGCGGTCGCGGTGACCGGTTGGGGGCGCGTGGATCTGTTTCTCGATGATCAGGAAAATCCATGGCTGATCGAGGTGAACACGGTTCCCGGCATGACCGACCACAGCCTGATTCCGATGGCTGCCAAAGCGGTTGGGATCGGATTCGACGAGTTGGTCTGGAAAATTCTGGAAACCAGCATGGCGCGGGATTCATGAGGGTGTTGCGATGAAGTCTGACGGGACGAAGAAAATCACTGCCGAACGTCATCCGGTTCATCTGGTCATCGCAATCGGCCTGTTTATCCTGGCCGGGTTGCTCGGTGTCGGACTGAAGCCCTTGCAGGAGCACTATTTCCCGGTGCGCTTCGTGCGCATACAAGGCGCATTCAAATACCTCGATAAAGCCGAACTCGAAGCCAAAATCGCCCCTTTGCTCGAGCGCGGCTACTGGGAAATGGATCTGGACCGGATTCGGATCGGTGCATCGAGCCTTCCGTGGATGAGATCCGTTCAAATTCAACGCATTTGGCCGGATACGCTGGTTCTAAGGATCGACGAACACGTGCCCTTCGCCCGTTTCGGCGAAGACCGGCTGCTCAGCGCCGAAGGTGTCGTGTTCGCGCCGGTGGACATCGAACCCTTTGTCGACCTGCCGTTGATCGAAGGACCGGCCGGTCAATCCGCGGATTTTGTGGCCGCTTTCCAGGCAATGCAGGCCAGTGCGCGCGGGCTCGGCATGGTGCTGAACGAAGTTCGGATCACTCAACGCAATTCCTGGTCGATTCAGGTTTCACAAGGGTTGACCGTTGAATTGGGGCGGGAGACGCCGGTCCGGACATTCCAGCGTTTCATCACCACCCTGTCTTTATTGGGCGAGCAACCGGTCCGGTCGATGGTCCGCGCGGATTTGCGTTATCGGAACGGTTATGCGGTGGAATGGAAAGCCGGCACCGAGCCGGAATGGAGTCCGTTCGTGAAGCGAAACGAGGCGCGTCAGGGTGAAGCGGGGCGAAGCATTTGACACAGATTCAGAGAAACTAACATGGCGAAAAAGACAGACCGCAATCTGATTGTCGGACTCGATATCGGGACCTCGAAGGTTGCGGCAATCGTCGGCGAATTGACCGACGAGGGGAAAATCGAAGTAATCGGTATCGGATCCAATCCATCGCGGGGTCTGAAGAAGGGTGTGGTGGTCAATCTCGAATCGACCGTTCATTCGATCCAGAAAGCGGTCGACGAGGCGGAGCTGATGGCCGGATGCAAGATCAATTCGGTATTCGCAGGGATCGCGGGAAGTCATATCGGAAGTTTGAATTCGCATGGCATCGTCGCAATCAAGGACAAGGAAGTGACCCAGGGAGATGTCGACCGGGTGATCGATTCCGCAAGGGCCGTTGCGATCCCGGCCGATCAGAAGATCCTGCACATTCTGCCGCAGGAATTTATTATCGACCGCCAGGAAGGGATCAAGGAGCCGGTCGGCATGTCGGGTATTCGTTTGGAAGCCCGGGTCCATATGGTCACCGGCGCGGTGAGCGCGGCCCAGAATATCATCAAGTGTATCCGCCGCTGCAACCTCGAGGTCGAGGACATCATTCTCGAACAGCTCGCATCCTGCACTTCGGTCCTGACCGAAGACGAAAAAGAACTCGGGGTCTGCTTGGTCGATATCGGCGGCGGCACGACGGATATCGCGATTTTCACCGAAGGCGCGATTCGCCATACCGCGGTCATTCCGATCGCGGGTGATCAAGTCACGAACGATATCGCGGTCGCGCTCCGAACGCCGACCCAGCACGCGGAAAACATCAAGATCAAATATGCCTGCGCGCTGACTCAGCTGGCCTCGCTCGAGGAAACGATCGAAGTGCACAGTATCGGGGACCGTCCGTTGCGCAAAATATCGAAACAGAACTTGGCGGAAATCGTCGAGCCGCGCTACGAGGAATTGATGATGCTGGTGCAAAACGAGCTGCGCCGCAGTGGTTTCGAAGGCTTGATCGGAGCGGGCCTGGTTTTGAGCGGGGGCAGTTCGAAGGTCGAAGGCGCGATTGAACTTGCCGAGGAGATTTTCCATATGCCGGTACGGCTCGGGTTGCCGCAGTACGTGACCGGTTTGACGGATGTCGTGCGCAATCCGATCTATGCGACAGGAGTGGGGTTGCTGATTTTCGGTCAGCAAAACAGAAACTCGGCCCAGAAGATACGATTTGCGGCCGATTCGGGTTCAAGCGGGATGTGGGTGAAGATGAAAAGCTGGTTTCAGGGCAATTTTTGAGTGGGTAGTCAAATTTCGTGGTTGTAACGAGGAGGGTAATGATATGAAATTCGAATTAATGGATGCATACGGGCAAAATGCCGTAATCAAAGTCGTCGGAATCGGCGGCGGTGGCGGGAATGCCGTGAACCACATGGTGAACACGAATATCGACGGAGTCGAGTTCATTTGTGCGAATACCGATGCGCAGGCATTGAAAAATGTTTCCGCACGGACCATCATTCAGTTGGGACACGAATTAACCAAGGGTCTGGGTGCGGGGGCCAACCCGGAAATCGGCCGTCAGGCGGCGCTGGATGACCGCCAAAGAATTCAGGAGGCCATTTCCGGCGCGGATATGATCTTTCTGACCGCGGGAATGGGCGGGGGCACCGGAACCGGCGCCGCGCCGATCTTCGCCGAGATCGCCAAGGAAATGGGCATCTTGACGGTCGCGGTGGTCACGCGGCCGTTTGCGTTCGAGGGTAACAAGCGGCGCGCGGTAGCCAATAAGGGCATCGAGTTGTTGAGTCAGTACGTCGATTCTCTGATCACGATCCCGAACGAAAAACTGCTGCCGGTCTTGGGCAGAGAAGTTTCTTTGTTGAGCGCCTTCAGTGCGGCCAATGATGTATTGCATGGCGCGGTTCAGGGCATCGCCGATCTGATTACGCGTCCGGGACTCATCAATGTCGATTTTGCCGACGTACGCACGGTGATGTCCGAAATGGGAATGGCCATGATGGGCACCGGGGTTGCGACAGGGGAAAATCGCGCCCGTGAAGCCGCAGAGAAAGCCATCGCGAGCCCGTTGTTGGAGGACATCAATTTGCAGGGCGCCCGGGGTATCCTCGTGAATATAACCGGGGGCACGGATCTTGCTATAGGAGAATTCGATGAAGTCGGGAATACGGTCAAGGAATTTGCCTCGGATGACGCGGTTGTCGTGGTCGGAACGGTCATCGATCCGGATCTTCATGAAGAAATCCGGGTGACGGTGGTCGCAACCGGACTGGCCAATCAGGCGGCGACCACCGAACCCGCGATCAGACTGGTACAGAAAACCGGCGCGGAGGTCGGTTACAACCATCTGGAAAAGCCGGTTCTGGTCCGTCCGAAGAGAGTCGAAGCCAAACGGACAGGAACCGATAATCACAAGCCGGTCGACCTCGACTATCTGGACATTCCGGCATTTTTGCGCAGGCAGGCGGATTGAGGATTCCCGGGGCGTGAAATGGTCGGCTTGGCGACGGAAAATCGACACGCACTTTTGCCAATGGAGTGCTTATGGTACTATTTGGTCATTTTATGCTGCAATGCAATAATTAAAACGGACGGGTGAGGGTCTATGATCAAACAAAGAACGTTGAAAAACGTGATACGGGCCACGGGGGTCGGGCTGCATACAGGCGAAAAGGTGTATTTGACGCTCAGGCCGGCCGCACCCGGTTCCGGGATTAAATTCAGACGTTCCGATCTCGACGAACCGGTTGTGATCGATGCAAGACCCGAGAATGTCGGTGAAACCTTGCTTTCCACCACGCTGGTGAAGGGGAGCGCGAAAATCTCGACTGTCGAGCACCTGCTTTCCGCGCTGGCCGGCCTGGGTATCGATAATGCCTTGATCGATGTCAGCGCGCCGGAAGTGCCGATCATGGACGGGAGCGCCGGTCCCTTCGTGTTTTTGCTGCAATCTGCGGGCGTCAAGGACCAGGACGCCCCGAAACGCTTCATCCGGATCAAAAAGAAAGTGATGGTCGAGGACGGTGATAAATGGGCGTGTTTCGAACCTTTCGACGGATTCAAGGTGACCTTCACGATTGATTTCGTGCATCCCGCATTCAATGACGAAGCCAAGACCGCGACCATCGACTTTTCTTCGACATCCTTCGTGAAGGAAGTCAGCCGGGCGAGAACCTTCGGGTTCATGAAGGACATCGAGGCGCTTCGTTCGATGAATCTCGCGCTGGGAGGAAGCCTCGACAATGCGATCGTGGTCGACGATGACAAGATCCTGAACGAGGACGGCCTTAGATATGTCGACGAATTCGTAAAGCATAAGATTCTGGATGCGATCGGCGATCTTTATCTGTTGGGGCATAGCCTGATCGGTTCCTTCAGCGGCTACAAGTCGGGCCATGCCTTGAATAATAAGCTGCTCAGAAAATTGCTGAACAGCAAAGATGCCTGGGAGTCGGTAACTTTCGATGACCTGAGCGAGGTCCCGATTTCCTACATGCAATCGATCCCGGTTGCGGTCTAGGACACGACCGGGGGACGGGAATACGCCGGTGTCGGTACTTTTATGCCGGGTTGGTTCTTTCCAGTGTATCGGCGAGTCGATTCAAAGCGATCTGTAAATCGACGTCGGAAATAAATTCGCTGCATCCGCGCAGGATTCGGATCGTTTCCGTGGACGGAATGTTTCGCGTGGTACGGCGGGCGGCCTCGGGTTTACCCGGATGAATGATCCGAATTTTGACCGACTCGATCCATTGCGGCGTGTTTTGGTTCAGGGTTTCCTGAATGACCGGGCCGTGAAATCGAAGTTGTGAGGCACAGGCCGCCGAACCGGTGAGTATGACCAGTTCGGTTCGTTTTCGCACGCAGCCGAGCAAAGATTCGGCAAGAGATTCAGGCAGAATGCGCCGCACGATTTTGAGCATCCGGCATTGCTCGGAAACCTGCTTCAGCACGGAAGCAGGAACCGCATCACCGCTTTGTATGTACTGGTCGATTACGATCGGTCGGGCCGGCATTCGAACAATGACTCTATCCATAAAAACGATTGAAGGATACCCGACGGGCGCCGAGTTGCAACTGTTTTCAATGGGTCCATCGTTTACAAATCCGGGTTCACCCATCTATTTACCCATCCGGCCTCAAATTTAGTATGATGCGCGGCATTCATTTTCTGGGTAGCGGGATAAGTCCTGATGTTTGCTAAGCTCGTCAAGGTCGTGATCGGCAGCCGGAACGATCGGCTGATCAAGAAAAAAAAGAGAATCGTCAAAAAGATCAATGCGCTCGAAGCGGAATTCCACGCGCTGAGCGATGCTGAACTACGGGCCAAAACAGCAGAGTTCCGCGGCCGGCTCGCGCAAGGGGAATCCCTGGAAGAATTACTCCCCGAGGCATTCGCAACGGTCCGGGAGGCTGGCTTGCGCACCGTGAACATGCGTCATTTCGACGTGCAGCTGATCGGCGGCATGATCTTGGATGACGGGAAAATCGCCGAAATGAAAACCGGCGAGGGGAAAACGCTTGTCGCAACCTTGGCGGTTTATCTGAACGCGTTGCCCGCCAGGGGCGTCCACGTGGTCACGGTAAACGATTATCTGGCTCGCCGCGACGCCGCCTGGATGGGTAAAATCTATGAATTTCTGGGCATGACGGTCGGGGTGATCGTCAGCGAGTTGAGCCCCGATCAGCGCAGGGTGGCCTATGCGGCCGATATCACGTACGGGACGAATAACGAATTCGGTTTCGATTACCTGCGCGACAACATGGCCTTCAATGCCGCGCAGAAGGTCCAGCGTGAACTCCATTATGCGATCGTCGACGAGGTCGACTCGATTCTGATCGACGAAGCGCGTACACCGCTGATCATTTCGGGTCCCACGGAAGACCACTCGGACCTTTACAAGCATCTGAACGCGATCGTTCCGCTTTTGACAAAACAGCAGGAGAAGGAGGGGCCCGGCGACTACCATGTCGATGAAAAGGCGCGGCAGGTCTATCTGACGGAAGAAGGCCATGAAAAAATCGAGAATCTCATGGTCGAGCATAACCTGATGGCCGAGGGAGAAAGTTTGTATTCGGCGGCCAATATTCTGTTGATGCACTATACCAACGCTTCTCTGCGGGCGCATGTACTGTTCCAGAAAGATGTCGACTATATCGTACTGAACAATGAAGTCGTGATCGTGGATGAATTTACCGGTCGCGTGATGCCGGGACGAAGATGGTCCGAGGGGCTTCACCAGGCGGTCGAAGCCAAGGAGGGGGTCAGGATCCAAAACGAAAATCAGACGCTCGCCTCGATCACGTTCCAGAATTACTTCCGCCTGTACCACAAGCTCGCCGGAATGACCGGTACCGCGGACACCGAGGCCTTCGAATTTCAACAAATCTACCATCTTGAAGTGATCGTGATTCCGACCCATAAACCCATGATCCGGGACGATATGGGCGATCTGGTTTATCTGACCACGGAGGAAAAATACAAGGCGATCTGTGAAGATATCAAAGATTGCGTGGAGCGCGGGCAGCCGGTGCTGGTCGGTACCACGTCGATTGAAAATTCGGAGCATGTCTCCGAATTGCTGAAAAAACAAAAGATCCCGCATCAGATTCTGAACGCGAAACAGCATGAGCGGGAAGCGCACATCATCGCGCAGGCAGGACGTCCCGGCACCGTGACCATCGCGACGAACATGGCCGGACGCGGTACCGATATCGTGCTCGGCGGAAATCTGGAAGCGGAGCTCGAACAGATCGATCCGGCCGAAACGGCGGCGATAGAAAAAGCCCGCGATGACTGGACCGTCCGCCATAATGCCGTCATCGAGTCGGGAGGCCTGCATGTAATCGGTTCGGAACGGCATGAATCGCGCCGCATTGATAACCAGTTGCGGGGTCGCTCCGGACGGCAGGGCGATCCGGGTTCGACCCGTTTTTACCTTTCGCTGCAGGATAATCTGATGCGCATATTCGCGTCCGAGCGGGTCGCCGGTTTGATGCAGAAGCTGGGGCTCGAGGAAGGCGAGGCGATCGAACATCCCTGGGTCACCAAGGCGATCGAGAATGCGCAGCGCAAGGTCGAGGGACGCAATTTCGATATCCGCAAGCAATTGCTCGAGTTCGATAACGTCGCCAATGACCAGCGCCGGGAGGTGTACAAGCAGCGCAACGAGCTTATGGAGGCGGACGAAATTTCAGAAACCATCGCCGCGATTCGACAGGACGTTGTGAACCTGATGATCGATCAGCATATTCCCAAACGGACCATGGAAGAGCAGTGGAACCTGCGCGGTCTCGAAGAGGCCTTGGAATCTGAAGTGGGGGCGGTCATCCCGATCCGGAAGATCCTGGATGAAGACGATTCCATGCATGAAGAGACGCTCAGGGAAACGATCCTGGAAAAGCTGGACCGGAGTTATGCGGAAAAGGAAGCCCTTGTAGGGCCGGAACTCATGCATCATTTCGAAAAGTCAGTCATGCTCCAGGTTCTCGATAATTCCTGGAAAGAGCATCTCGCGGCCATGGACCATTTGCGTCAGGGAATCCATCTGCGGGGTTACGCCCAGAAAGATCCCAAGCAGGAATACAAGCGCGAAGCCTTTCAAATGTTTGTGAGCCTGCTCGACGGGATCAAACAGGAGGTGACGGGCATTCTTTGCAGGGTCCAGGTGCGGACCGAAGAGGATCTTAAGCCCGTCGAGTCCCCCCGAATATCCGTGGACCAGCTCAGCTATGAGCATGCCGAGGTACAAAGCAGTCTGGCAGACCCGGAAATGCCGGATAATTCAGTCGAAACGCAAAAGCCGATTAAACGGGCGGGACCCAAGATTGGCCGGAATGAACCCTGCCCCTGTGGTTCGGGAAAGAAATATAAGCAGTGTCACGGCAAATTAAATTGATGAATTCCGGAAATGCACGATTCAGCCGCTTCCGGGTACCTTTTCACTTGTTCTTCGGACGTTTTTCACGGCCCGCAATTTGTCCACTGCCCCTGAATAACCGCTCAAGGTTTTGCTTGCAGCAGAAATTCGATGGGCTGACAGCCTAACCCCGGTGATTGTGGTGCATTTACCGCGCTCGCTATTGGATATAGCCGAGGGAGCGCAGTTCAGCCGATGATCTTGGATCCATGGATTTCATTTTCCCGCGCCGCCTGATACTCAAATGATCCCGAATTTGTGCATTCAGGTTCCTCGGCAGGACGACCCCGCTTCCGGATATGTTGTGCCGTTCCAGGGGATCGAGGGCCAGATCATAGAACTCGTCATCGCGAAATTTGTACAGAGAACGGATATTTGCAAGCAGCAGTCCTGTATTGAAAAGGTCGGATGGAAGCATGCGATTATTGATGAATTTGAAGTATTCGTCGAGCATCGCGTAGCTGTTGAAAAAGTATGTATCTTCCGCGAATAGCGGGCGCGTGGGCGCTGAATCCCCCTCAATGATTTCGCGTAATGATATTCCCTCATAGGTATCTGGTCGGGATATGCCGAGATAATCCAGAATCGTCGGCGCAATGTCGATGATTCCCACCAGCGCATCCGGTTGCCGGGTAGTCACAGGAAATGCCGAAGGCGGTTTGATGATCATCGGCACATGCAATTGTTCTTCGTAAAGCGTGAAGCCATGGCCCGTGCCGCCGTGATCCCAGAATTCCTCGCCGTGATCCGAGGCGAGGACGATCAGCGTGTTGTCATAAAAATTGTTATTTCGGAACGTTCGGAACAGCCTTCCAAGTTCTGCATCCACGTAATTGATCGCGCCGTCATATTTTGCAACCAGGTAAGCGATGTCATCGGGCGATAACGAGTTGAACGTATTCGCGATCACATTCCCGAGGCGATCGTCTTTTATCTTACCGTGATAATCCCCCTGCCGGTAGCGTGTATCATATTGCTGCGGCGACTTATAGTTGTGGACATCGAAGAAGTGCACGAACAGGAAAAACGGTTTGTCAGGGTTCGCGGAAATCCACTCGATCGCCTTGTCAACGAGCACCGGCGCCGAGTTTGCCCGGCTGTTCATATCAAGGGTATCGAAACCCTGCCCGAATCCGAATTCGGAACTGAGCCAGTTGACGCTGGTAAGCGCTCCGGTCCGATAGCCAGCCGTCTTGAGCACCTCGGCCAGCGTGAGGTTGCGCTCGTCCAATCGGTTTACATAAAACATATCAAGAAACCGAAAGTTGTTCTTGAACCGGGCGCCATGGGATGAAGGGTAAAGCGAAGTCATCATGGTTCCGTGCGAGGGCAGGGTCCAAGGAGCTTGGCTGTGCGCGCGGACAAACTTGGTTCCTTCGAGCGCCAGCGCATCGATATTCGGTGATGTCTTTCGCGGGTAACCGTAACCGCTCAAATGATCGGCGCGCAAGGTATCTACGGAAATCAAAAGGACATTGAACCCGCGATGTGCTTGAACGCCCGCACCGGCCGGAATGATGGCCGTGCCCTCGGCGACCTCTGTAATTCCATTGGCGCGTCGGTCGGCAATTAGACTGATGCAGGCTCCACCGGCAAGTAGTCCGCCGACAAACAGGACAACGATTGTTTTGAAACTCGGTGAGGAATCGTTGTGATCGTTCTCCCGTTTCGCAAGGACCAGCATCCCGACGAAGAGAGCCAGTGCAATGGAAAAAACGCCGAACAGCAATCCAAGGCCCTCGGGCGAACCAATGTCGCGTATCCGATTGAAGCTGATTTCCAGACTCATGTGGACGGACAGGACAGCAATAAGTACTGAGCCGGCGTAAAACCAGGGGCGGACGGGGTTTTTCCAGTTCCCGCGCCTGCCTTGCAAAAGTCCCAAGAAAATTTCCACCGGCAATAGTGCAATGGCACTGATCACCGCGCCTCCAGCGCTCAGCAGCAGCAAGGTCGCGGTAATTGAACCGGCCCCCTGGATCACGAGATCCGCATTGGGACTTGACACGAGCGCGACGCCGAGCAGCAGCCCGAGCACGCAACCGGTCCGCATTCCGGCCCAGCTGCCTGTGCGGATTTCTTCGAAGATGGAGTGGCTTGAATTCATCTGCATGTATCGAGGTTCCTTGCAATGAAGTAGTGTAACCGAATCTGTTGGCGTAAAATGAACAATAATTCATGGTTCGCTTTACGGATGTCTGGCAGTCTAACAATCAATGTTGTGTCCGGTATAAATCAACCTGTTCCAGGCTGTGTGTAGCAATACCTGCACCGCCACAGCGGTCTGACCGAATTCAGGGAACCGGATTCGATGGCCGCCGGTGCGATTAGCAGATTGGATCTCATTCCGGTCCGAGGTGTTCGGCTCGGAACCGCTTCGGCGGGCATCCGGCAGAGGGTTCGTGATGATCTGGTGGTGATTGAAACAGCACCGGGATCAGTCTGCGCAGGGACCTTCACCAGGAATGCGTTCTGTGCCGGGCCGGTATTGGTCGCGCGGAAAAACATTGCGGGTCAGGTGCGCTGTATGTTGATCAATTCGGGCAATGCCAATGCGGGCACGGGACAGGCCGGAGTCGACGACGCCCGGAGAACCTGCAGATTTCTCGCGCAACGCTTGGGTTATCGGGAGGATCAGATTCTTCCATTTTCGACCGGGGTGATCGGCGAGCGTCTTCCGGTCGAGAAAATAGAGTCGGCGATTCCCGCGGCGCTCGACGCGCTTTCCCCGTTTGGGTGGGAAGCCGCCGCACGGGCGATCATGACCACCGATACCCGTCCCAAAGGATTGTCCCGGCGCATTTCAATCGGCGGACGGGATATCGTGATCACCGGGATTGCCAAGGGCGCCGGAATGATCCATCCCGCCATGGCGACCATGCTGGCCTTTATTGCGACCGATCTTTGCATCGATCGCAGGCTTTTGAATTCTTGCCTATCCAGAGCGGTCGAGCAGTCTTTCAACAGCATTTCGGTCGATGGCGATACCTCGACCAACGAT
>JAKEEL010000078.1 GCA_022616595.1 Methylococcaceae bacterium | reverse complement strand
GGCCAGCGGGCTCACGGTGCCGGCGACCCAGAGCTGCTTCGCGGTGATGCCGGCGCCGGCCGTCACGTTCTGGTCGACTGCCAGGACGTAGTTCGCCATCGTCCGGGTCCAGGCCAGGTGATCGAGCGGAGCACAGAAGATCAGAGTCCCATCGGCAAGTCGAGCCGCGGCCAGCTCCCCGACCGGCACGAATTGCTTGATCCTGGAAACCAGGTCGTGAAAACGCGCGTACATTGCAGCCTGCCGGGCCCGAAAGATCGCGACCTCCTCATCGCGCGTGAGCACCGCGAATTTCACGAACTGGCCGCGGTCCTCGACCCCCTGCATCTCGTTGAGCGCGTTGACGAGTTTGGTCTGCTGAACGGGTGAATACACAGTATTGGAGAGAAAGAGGTCGGCCACCTCCGGTGCAACGCTCATGGCGGCGAGGTGGCCCCGGTTCCTGGCACGGAGGTCCGAAGGCGCCGCCTTCAGGGGGACCCCATCGAGCCAATTGCTCATCTTGGACGTCGATATCGTGACGCCGACCCCGCCCGATACCAGGGACAGCGCGGCGCTTGCCGTGATTTTGCCGCCGTAGCCGGCCCAGGCGATCTCGTCGAGCCGTTCCTGAAGCACGGGGTTCGACGAATAGGGATCGACGCCGAACTCGGCTGCATAGTCGCGCTTAGTCGACGAGAAGCCGATGAGGTTCTCGATCCGGCTGTCTTCGGTATCGCTCGGAGGGTCACCGAACAAGCTGTTGCCGGCGCGCTCGAAGAGCTTTCCGACGCCGGAGACAGCGCCGCTCACCGTATCGACGGGATGCGTAACAAGGGCCTTGGCCCCGGCCAAGGTGTCCTTACCGCCTTGCACCAGGTAACGGCTGAACTCATCGGTGTCCTTCACCTTCTCCATGGCCGCCAATGCGTTGGCCTCGTCGATGCGGATTTTGAGTTCGGCCGTGGACGTCGCCCCGACGTCTCCAAAGCGTGTATGGATCTGATAGTGGTTCATATAACCGTCGTTCACCACCCGCTCGTCCACTCGATAGTTGGCCCCCTTGACCAAGCCCTGAGGAAGAAGCTTCGACGCCTGAAATATCGGGGCAGGCTCATATTGTTCCGCCGCGAATGCGTGCGTAGCCATTGCATACCAGCCGGCGACGAACGCAATCCACAGGCTGGCTCGCGCGGTCGCTCTATACGGCCGTTCATGCGTCCCGTCGGCGTGGGGCCGAGCGCGGCACAGTGATGCCGGCAGTCTTTCGGCGCGCGACACATTTCTCTCGGGTGATCGGTGCGCGGCGCCGCATCGGCCGTCGTACCGACGATCAGTTGTCCTTAGCATGGCGATCCATTCGGGATTAGTGGGAAAAATGGCCTCTTCTTTTAAACCGGAGGCTACACCCAAAACCGTTGAGTTGTCAATGATTGAGGCTGACTCAGGATCCGCGATTGGATTTTAGATGAAGCGGCTGGCTGCCATTTTCAAGCATTTTTTAGTGCCAGCGCTGCACGGTTGGCGTACTGGTTTGGACAGGGGGCGTGGAACTTTCTTTCTTTTTCCGGTGGCTACCCGGAAAATTTCACAGAACATTACCGGAGAATGGATGGCCGGCTGTAACCTCAGGTCAATGGATGCAGATTACCGGCCTACCTGGTCCTTTAAAGCTCGATACACACGTCCGTTAACGGTGAGTTAACGCAGATCCGGATTTGTTCGCGCCCGTCACCCGATTCGATTCCGGTATTGCGGTCGAGCACGCGTCCTGAATTCTTGGTTACCTTGCAGGTGTGACAAATACCCCGGCGGCAGCCAAATTGCGGGCTGAGACCGATTAATTCGGCACTTGCCAGAATACTTTCCGAGGTACTTGCCTTTACCGTGCGCTTTGATTCCATGAATAGAATCTCCACTTCCTGCTTTACCGGTATTCTTTCCGATTCGGGCGACAGAAAGTCACTTGCAATGCGTTTAGAATCTTCGCGCACGCGGTCTCTATCATCAAGTTTTTCGTACATGCGCGCCATGTCAAAGGGTTCGCGGCGATACGTTTCCTGCGTATTCGGGAACGAAAATATAACGATGCGTTTCAGAACGTTGAGGAACTGTTTTAGGAATGGCCCTGTTGCGTAAGGGATGCCGTGGCGGGCGCAGATTTTTCTGACTTCGACTGCCATTTCCGGATAACGATGGCCAGGAATATCCGGGAACAGGTGATGTTCGATATGATGGCTGAGATGACCGGTCATGAAATAAAACAGGGCGCTTCCTTCAATGTTTCCGGTACTGAGGATCTGGCGCAGGTACCACCGGCCACGGCATTCGTTTTCACACTGTTCCGGTTTGAAGAACAGAAGGTTATCTGTAAAGTGTCCGCAGAATATGACTGAAAACAGCCATATATTGGTCAGCGCCCGTGCGGCCAGGTTGGCAACCAGAACGTAAACGAAAAAGGGTCCTGCCAGCGCGGGATAAAATACATAGTCGCGAAAAACTTTCGGTACCGCTTTCCGGCGGTATTCACGAATCTTGTCGAGCAGAAACGACCACGGCGGACGTGGATCAACCGCGGGCGGACGCCATGCCTTCGGCAGCAGGAACTCGGCGCAGCGGCCGTCGTGCAATGCGGCCAGATGCTGAAATTCCAGAGCCATGAACAGAGCGGTAAGCACCTGCCAGGAGTGCGAAAGATTCCATTTCAGGTCACCGGTTATGCGAACGGTGCCGTAGCCGATATCGTAATCCCGGCCGATGATATTGGCCTTGTCGTGATGCACGACATTGTGCGAGTGTTTCCAGTGCGCGGCGGGAACCACGACGTCCCATTCATAGGTTTTTGAATTCAGTTTCGGGTCATTCAGAAAATCATACTGGCCGTGCAGAACGTTGTGGCCGATCTCCATGCTTTCGATGATCTGCGAGGCCGACAAAGCCAGTACGCCGACGATCAGGGCGACCGGGTTCCAGAACACCGCAGCGCCGAAGATCAGAATACGCCCGCCTAGTTCAAGCAGGTTTTTCATCGCAACCACGCGGCGGATATAGTGGGCGTCGGTTTCACCAACCTGCCCGAGCACGTGCTTGTACAGCTCATCCAGTTCAAGCTGGAACTGTTCGAGCCGGTTGCCGGGTATCGTGGTTTTTGACTGCATTTTCTGTTTACCGCGCTGGATCAGGGTTTGCTTCTGCTCCGTGCCAGGGTGACGCTCAGAGAAATGGGTTGTTTCAGACACGCAGGGCGACTCGATGTTGTATATTCTCGAGCGCATCTGCAGAACCCAGATGTTTTAGAAGCCTGTAGTGCGAAGCCAGCGCCGCCGAAAAAGTCGGGAAACAATGATACGGAACTCCATGACGATGCGCCGAAGCCTCAACGATTTTTCGAATAGCCGGGTAGTGAATGCTGCAGACCTTCGGAAACAGGTGGTGTTCGATTTGATGGTTCAATCCACCGACGTACAGCGTCAAAAGGCGGTTACCCGTGGCAAAGTTCGCCGTGGTTCTCATCTGGTGCAGAAACCATTCGTCTTCGACGCGCGAGTTGCGGTCGGCTTGCACGAATTCAACCAGTTCAACGACATGGGCCATTTGAAAAACAACGCCGAGGATGAATCCCGCGACCATGTTCATGATCAGGTAGCCGAGCAGAATCTGCTGCCAGGGCAGGTCGATGACCCTAAGCGGAATGACCAGGGTCCATGTCAGATTGATCATTTTAAAAGCGAACATTTCCAGGATTACCCCGGTGGGACGTCTGGGATTGTGATAGGGTCCCAAGTCGTGCAGAAACATATACCGGTAATCCTTGACGAAGATCCAGTTGATGGTGGCCAGCGTGTACAGAAACCAAGCGTAGATGTGTTGAAAACGGTGATGCCAGAGGCGCGGCGAGCCCGGAGATAACCGGACCATGGGATCGATCACCCGGATATCTTCATCCATATCCATTACATTGGTAAATGTATGATGGATGCCGTTGTGGGTTATTTTCCAGAGATAGCGGCTTGCGCCCATAATATCGTAGGTTATCCCGAGAAACCGGTTGATGCGCGGGTTCGCCGAAAATGCACCGTGTATTGCGTCGTGTATCGCAAAGCCGAGTCCGGCGAAGCCGATTCCCATGATCACCGCGAGAATCAACATCGCAGCGGGCTGGAACTGATTGCTCAGAAGAAGCCCATAGGAACCAAAGGTCATCACGGCCAGGATCAGGGTCTTGGCAATCATTGTCCGGTTGGCCTTGTCCGGGATTGCGCTGTCGCGAAAGTAAGCCGCTACGCCAGCCTTTACCTCGCACGTAAAATCCGAGGAAGGAACATTGGCAAAAACTACTTTTCGATTGCTCATACCAGAGAATAGGAAGAGAATAGTAAAAATAAACAGCCTTTCTTGTTAAACGCAAAAGTACTCAAAAACCGATGAGTTGTCAATTCTGATGAGGAT
The DNA here is from genome assembly GCA_022616595.1 of Methylococcaceae bacterium. Taxonomy (GTDB): domain Bacteria; phylum Pseudomonadota; class Gammaproteobacteria; order Methylococcales; family UBA1147; genus UBA1147. The sequence continues at coordinate 681 of JAKEEL010000078.1, read as the reverse complement.
TCCAAAATCCGGTCGCGGATTCTGCGGGTGATCAATCACGCCGATCAAGGGGTTTTCCTTCTAAATCAATATCCCGCCGATCTTGAGCAGCAGTTCCTTGATGGGAATCTCGATCGCGAATAAGGCCAGCATCGGGAGCAAGGCGGGCAGGACGACGGCGAGGAGCGCCGTCTTGCCGATCGGGGGCCATTCGCATTTTCATCACCGCTTCATAGAGACTCAGGGTGTCGGCCACGGGTCCGATCTCGGGCGCATCGAGCAGCGCGGATTCCTCGATCGCTTCGCGCCGAATCCAGCGCCGGTGGACCAGCCGTCCGTGTTCGCCGATCAGCGCGCCGTATTCGAGCGGGGCCGTGCGCTTGGCTGCCGCGAGCCCGGGAATGAACACCAGGAGAGGCGCCACGCATAAGGCCACGACCGCCGCCACGAAAACCGCGACCAATGAATTCAGGGACTGGACATGCACACCGTGATAAACCACTTCGTGGGCCAGGCGGGAAGCCACGACGGCGGAAACGGCTTCTATTTTACCATAACTTATTGTTTGTTTTCTGATTATTATTATTCGTTCAGGCACTAATCACTAAGGAGCCATAAACAAATAACATGAACAATCATCCGGTACTCGGGCTGATGAGGTAATTCCATTCGCCATGAAATTCATCACGGACAAGGCGGATC
>JAKEEL010000291.1 GCA_022616595.1 Methylococcaceae bacterium | reverse complement strand
TGATTTTCATGCCGGGTTTTTCGACCAAATCTGAAATCTCGGACATTTCCGGCCGCGGTGTCGGGATGGACGTGGTGAAAACACGAATCAACCAGATGAGCGGTTCGGTCGAGGTCGATTCGGCCGAGGGAAGGGGCAGCAGAATCATTATCAAGGTCCCCTTGACCCTGGCGATCATGCCGACACTGATGGTGAAGTTGAATGACCGCCCGTTCGCGATTCCTCTAACCAGCGTGGTTGAGATCCTGGATCTCGATTTGAGACGAACCAATAGGGTCGAAGGCCAGTTGGTCGTCGTTGTCAGGGGCCACGCGCTGCCTTTGTTTTATCTTCAGGATTGGCTCGTGAACAAGCGGCGTGCCGGATCTGAAAAATCCAATGGCCATGTCGTGGTGGTCAATGTCGGAGGACGCAAGGTGGGTTTCGTGGTGGATCATTTAATCGGTCAGGAAGAAGTCGTGATCAAGGCTCTGGGCGCGAAATTACAGGGCGTGCAAGGCCTGTCGGGCGCGACGATTACCGGTGACGGAAACATTGCTCTCATCATCGACGTGCCAAGCCTGATGAACAAATATGCTGCCTGAGCGGCGCGGATCGAGCTGATCAATCGGTTTCTGGCCAAGCCATCGGTCAATTGAGGGGAAGGTATGCCGGTTCGGGTTCTCATCGTCGATGATTCGATTTTCATCAGGAAGCGCGTAGCGGAAATCCTTGCCGAAACGCCCGATATCGAAGTCGTCGGCCAGGCGTGCAACGGCCGGGAGGCCGTCCGCATGGTGTCGGAGCTGCAACCCGATGTCGTGACCATGGATGTCGAGATGCCGGAAATGAACGGGATCGCCGCGGTCAAGCAGATCATGGAGGAAAACCCGACGCCGATCCTGATGTTCTCGGTCGCAACCCGCGAAGGCGCGCGCGCGACGCTCGACGCACTCGAGGCCGGGGCGGTGGATTTTCTGCCGAAGCAACTCGACCAGATCAATTCGAACCGGGAAACGGCGAAACAACTGTTCTGTTCCCGGATACGCCTGCTCGGCCAGGGTTCGAAACATCTTAAACAACAGTTGTGCCGTAATGATCGCGGGGCCAAGCCGCCCCGAGATTCGCGGCCGGTCCCGGCATCGGCCCGCAGATTGGTCACGCAATCGTATTCGCTGTTGGTGATTGCGGCCTCGACCGGGGGTCCGGTCGCAATTCAGAAGATTGTTTCAGGTATCTCGGATCGATTGGCGATTCCGGTACTCTTGATTCAACATATGCCCGGCAATTTCACCTCGAGTTTTGCCGAACGCCTGAACCGCGATGCCAAGATTGAAGTCCGGGAGGCGAAGCATGGGGATCCGTTAAAACCTGGCCTGGCGCTGCTCGCGCCGGGCGGTTATCAGTTGGAGGTTCAGGGCGGCAGGGCAAGTTATTCGGTCAGCATTCGAGACAGCCGGGAAAACGAACACTATCAGCCTTGCGCCGATGTAGCCTTCGCGTCCATTGCGGAGCACGTGCGTGGTCCAGTGCTTGCCGTGGTGCTGACCGGCATGGGCGCCGACGGAAAAATTGGCGCCGAGCAACTGAAAAAAAAGGGTGCGTCGATCTGGGCTCAGGCCGAAGAAAGCTGCACCGTTTACGGGATGCCCAAGGCCATTGTCGATGCCAATCTTGCCGATCGGGTACTCGCTCTCGATGAAATCGCGAGAGCCTTCGCACGCTTGTAAGCCATGGATGTTTTAAGTGTTATCGGATTAATCGTCGGATTGGGCGCGGTGATCGGGGGGAACCTGATTGAAGGCGGTCACTTCGACGCGTTAATGAATGGCCCGGCCTTTTTTATCGTGGTCGGCGGAACGATCGGGGCGACGCTGTTACAGGTCCCGCCCGCGATTTGCAGGCACGCGGTGCGAATCATCGTACGGGTCTTCGTACCAGAAAAAATCCATTTGGAAGTACAGATCAAAAAATTGGTGAGCTGGAGTACCTTGGCGCGAAAAGAGGGGCTCTTGGGTCTCGAAGCTTTGCTGGATGCTGAAAAGGACAGTTTTGCCAAAAAGGGCCTGCAGCTTCTGGTGGATGGGAGCGAGCCGGAAATCATACGCGACTGTATGGAGGTTGAATTGAATGCGCGGGAGCAACGCGATATCCAGGCCGCGCGGGTTTTCGAGGCGATGGGAGGTTATTCACCCACGATCGGGATCATCGGCGCGGTTCTGGGTTTGATCCATGTGATGAAGAATCTCAGCGACCCCGCTTTGCTCGGCCCCGGCATTGCGACCGCGTTCGTCGCAACCATCTACGGCGTCGGTCTTGCGAATCTGTTTTTTCTGCCAATCGCCAATAAACTCAAGGCGCAGACCCATGCCTTGGTGCAGGCCAGGGAACTGGTGATCGAGGGGATCATTTCAATCGCCGATGGAGAGAATCCGCGCAATATCGAAGCCAAATTGTCCGGCTATCTTGAATGACCGCCAGTTCCGATCACCATAACGATGAATAGTACAACTGGATTACAAGATGGTAGCCCCGCTCGGACGGGAATATCCGGTCCGGTTGCGACCCGCGGTTCGAGGGGCCGGTATGGTGGCTAAGAGCCGGCGCAAAAAACACGCCGAAGAGCACGAAAACCAGGAACGGTGGCTGGTTTCGTATGCCGATTTTATTACTTTGCTATTTGCATTCTTCGTCGTGATGTATTCGATATCGTCGATCAATGAAAGCAAATACCGGGTGTTGTCGGATACCCTGGACCAAGCGTTTTCGTTCCCGGACAAAACCCTGGATCCGATCCAGGTCGGGGAAATCATCCGCCGCAAGGAATCGGTGCCGGTTGTCATTCCGATGCAGAACGATCCTCCGGAGATCGATCAAAAACTGGAGAAGATTCACGATTTGGAGCAGCAGCAGGAACAGCTGCGCAAGATCTCCAATCAAATCGAAGAAATGCTTTCTCCTTACATCGATCAGGATTTGATCGAGGTGACCAGCGACGAATTATGGCTCAAGGTCGAAATGAAAAGCAGTCTCCTGTTTGCGAGCGCGAGTGCGAAATTGGCTGGCGAGGCGATACCCGTTCTACGGAAAATCGGTGAAATCTTCCGCAAACTGCCGAACACGATTCATGTCGAAGGCTACACCGATGACCGCCCGATCGAGACTCGCGAGTTTCCATCGAATTGGGAATTGTCCGCGGGACGCTCGGCCAGCGTCGTGAGCCAGTTGGTCAAAGAAGGAATCGATCCGGAGCGCTTGGCCGCGATCGGTTATGGTGAATATCATCCGATCGCCGACAATAAAATCGAGGCAGGTCGGGAGAAAAACCGCCGGGTTGTATTGGTCCTGCTCGCTCAATCGGCTGCGCGTTTCAAATTGAATGAAAGCGAGCAACAGAGATTGACCCATTCCGCAGTCAAAACGCCGCCAGCCGGGGACTCACAGGCCACCGCGGGCCGCGAGCCATGAAAGTCTGGACGGTTTCCAATCAGAAAGGCGGGGTCGGAAAGACCACCACGGCGGT
>JAKEEL010000290.1 GCA_022616595.1 Methylococcaceae bacterium | reverse complement strand
AGCGCGCGCGTGCCGGGCTGCCAGGCGAAGCCCACCGTGTTGCGCAGCCCCGAGGCGTAGATCTCTTCGCCGCCGCCATCCGCGCGATAACGCAAAAGGCTCGCGCGGCGCGGGTCTTTTTCGATGCACGCGTTGCAACTCGAACCGACGCTCACGTACATCCAGCCGTCCGGGCCGAAGCCGAGGCTGCGGCTCCAGTGGTTTCCTCCGGAAGGCAGGTTTTTGACCAGGGTTTCATAGCTTCCGCTGGTTGCACCGCGCGCCGGGTCGAACCGGATGCGTCCGATCGCGCCCGCCTCGGCGACGTGCAGCCAGCCGTCGAACAGGTCGGTTCCGTGCGGGCGATCCAGCCCGTCGATCAGGGTTCGCCTGCCGTCGGGTTTGCCGTCGTGGTCTGAATCAGCTTTAAGCAGCACGATCTTTCCGGCGGCGGGAAGGCTGACCAGGAGATGGCCGGAATCGGTCGCGCGCAACCCCCTCGCGTCCGGCAGATCGCCTGCATAAAGGCTCAGCTCGAAGCCGTCGGCGATTTGCAGCCGTTCGATAAGCCTCGTTTCATCCAGCGGCTCGGCGCGACCCAGGACCGGGTTGAAGCCAACCCAGTACTTGACCGCGTACCAAAGCAGCAACGCGGACGCCGAGAGGAAAAGCAAGTCCCGGATCAGACTGCCGGATCGATGGCGGAAGAAAGACATCACGATTGGACTCGCCTTGAGCGACGAGGGGGTATTCTATCCATCCTTTTTGTCCACATGCCCGAGGTCTTTATCCGGCGCGATCCGGTCGCGGACGCGTTGTTTCAACTCGGTGATTTCCGGAAAGCGGCCTTCCGTTTTCCGCGACCAGACCAGTTCCCCGTCGACCCGGACCTCGAAGATCCCGCCGCTTCCGGGCTTCAGGGTCAGCGCGGTGATTTCCTGATCGAAGGTGCTCAACAACTCCTGCGCCATCCAGGCCGCGCGCAACAGCCAGCGGCATTGGCTGCAATAAATGATTTCAACGGCTTGGTTCATCGGTGATCACTCCTCGCATGGACGCCGGATAATCTTCGAATAGGATAACCCTAAACGGCGACCGATTTCGATCCAATCGAAGCACCCTACCGGCCACTTGGTCGATACTCGGGGGAAGCCGGTGCATCCGACCTTGCAATTGCGTTACACTCTTGACAGCCTTTTCAGAAAAAGGAGGGAAAATGCCCGAACATTCGATCTATGTGTCCTATGCCTGGAAGGCCGAGGCAGAGCGCGGGGTCGTGGACGCCCTTGAAAAAATCTTCGAAGCAAACGGGATCCGTCTCAATCGCGACCGGAATTTGGGATACAAGGACTCCATCAAGGACTTTATGGAAAAACTCGGAAAAGGGGATTTTGTTGTCGTAGTTCTCAGTGAAGCCTATCTGAAGTCCCAATACTGTATGAGTGAATTGATCGAGATTCACGGCAACGGCGAATTTCATCAACGCGTGTTTCCGGTATTGTTGGAAGGCACACGCATTGACCGAGCGAAAGACCGTTTACCGTTTATAAGGTTTTGGGAAGATGAATACGCCGATTTGGAACGTCAAACAAAAGAAGGCAGCCTGAGGCGCATCGATGGTATTCATGACGACTTGAATTTGTATTCAAACATCCGTGACAGCATCGATCGATTGCTGGATATCCTGGGCGATATGAACAGCCTGACCGAGGATGTTCATGTCGGAACGAACTTCGAAGCGTTAGTCAATCAAATCAAGGCGAAAATCCCGAGCTTGGCTGATTACGAATCGGATCAGGCAGGCTCGGAAAAATTCAGGCAAAAAGTCCTTTCGATGCTGAACCAGGAAATCGATCGTGCAGTTTGCCGGCAGTTAAAAGACGGGCTGATTGATGTAACCGGGCAGGATGACGTGATCCGCGCGCTGGAAAAAAGTTGTCAGCAAGAAAAAAACGGCTTGGAACAGGCTGTCAAGTGGTTGTATTCCGCGACTAAAAGGACTCTGCGCGCCATGCGCGACAAAAACCCGAACGATCCGGAACAGGAGCGCTTTTTCGGCGCGGCGCAAACCATCCTCGGCTGGCTGATCCTGCTTTCGGTCAATGATCACTGGTTCGGAAAAAACCGGGGTCTTTTTCAGGACGACAATAAAAGCATCCGAATCGAACTGCCGGTCCGGACCGATGCGGCGATCGAGATCGTACTGTCCCGAACCAAACAGGTTCCCGCACGTTTTGAAGCCAATCCAACCGGTTCTGCTGTATATGGGCGCCACGCGATGGGTACCGCATCGCCGGAATCAGGATGGAGTCAAGATACCGCCTGGCAGGAAATCAAACTGACAGTATGGAACCGTTTGTTCAAAGAGACTCGTTCAAAGCCCTTGTCGGAGCAGGATACCCAAACACTACAAGGGCTTCTGAAATTTCGCAGCGAGGAAGGAAGCAATTACTATTTTACGATCCGACCGTCCGATGAAAAGAGCCCCCTGAATAGACAAGAGATTGTCGCGAAATTCCGGGAAGAGCTTCCGGCGTTGAAATTGATCAGTATAGGACTCGTAGGCGAACAGCCGGTACTGCTCGCATCGGAGATCGATCTGGGGGTATTGATTATGGAATTTCTAAATTTAAGAAGGATCGGCGATGACGATTGAACACATGCAGGAACTCCCGATCAACGAATCGCGGCTCCTGCCCGCGATGGGTTCTTGGCCCGAGGCCTGGCATGTATTCAATGACAAAAGTGCAGAAGCCATTCGGGTCGCTCTGGCAGCGCAAAGGCCTTTGCTGGTGCGCGGGGAGCCCGGGACCGGTAAAAGCCAGCTCGCGCGGGCCGCAGCGCATGTGCTCGGACGGCTGTTCGTGTCCGAGGTCGTGCATGCGCGCAGCGAGAGTCAGGATCTGCAATGGCATTTCGATGCGGTCGCAAGGCTTGGTGATGCGCAGGCGCTCGGGGCCGTCGCGAAAACCAGAGAGGAAATCCAGGAACATTTGAAGCCGGTTTATTATCTGAGTCCCGGCGTCCTGTGGTGGGTTTTCGATTGGGTCTCGGCGAATCACCAATACGATATTTGCCGCCATAAACGCAACCGGCCTCAACCGCCGGACAATTGGGCTGCGGAACGCGGCGCGGTGCTGTTGATCGACGAGATCGACAAGGCCGATGCAGATCTGCCGAACGGGCTTTTGGAAACGCTCGGCAACGGCGCGTTCAGCGTGCCTTATCTGGATGGTCCGGTCCGGATGCCGGGCCAGATCCCCGTGCCTCTGGTGGTCATTACCACCAACGAGGAACGCGAACTGCCGGGCGCCTTTGTACGGCGCTGCGTGGTTCTGCAGATCGTGCTGCCGAAACAGGAACGAGAGTTTATCGACTGGCTAGTGGAACGCGGCGCCTGCCACCAGGGGATCGCCTGCAGCGAAGAGGTGCGGCGCAAAGCCGCCGAACAGCTCTGGGGCGATCGGCAGGAGGCGCTCCGGCAGGGCCAGACGCCGCCGGGGCAGGCTGAATATCTGGACCTGTTGCGCGCATTGCATACGATGCGCAAGACCGAGGCCGAACGCCTCGAACTTCTGGATCGGATTAGCGAATTCGTGCTGCGGAAAATGCCCGCGAATCCCTGATGACGACGGCTCGATTCCTGCCAGACGTCAAACCGGGAAGGGCCGCCGTGGGGCGTGCCGACCTGCTTCGCTGTATCGACGCAATCGGATCGGAAAGGCTGGATCAGGTTGCTCCGCTCACGGGCTATGCAGCGATCCAAAAAGGCCGGACGGTTGAGGCCGATTTGAAATTGAGTGTTTCCTTAGCGTTGGCGGCAGCGGAAACGGCGCCGATCCCGAAAGCCGCGCCGATCCAGCCGTCCGAGATGCCCAAGGCCTCTTTCTACCGCGTTGTCGAACACAATCGCCGCCCCGTTCACGAATCGGGCCGCGAAGTTCCGGACTTGTTCAAGCACGCAAAACCTCTGGGTCCATGGGAACGAAAGGAAATGTCGATTCCCGCCGCGCCGCTGCTTTCGGCCTGGTCGCGTTTGTGGCCGCTGCTGCATTCGGTGCTCGGCTCCACTTGGCCAACCCGCCGCATCGATGTCGAGCGCGTGGTCGACGATGCCGCGCGCGGGAGGGTATTGCGAAGGCTCCCGTTCCGGCGCAAGGAAGGCTGGTCGCCGGTCTCACAGGTGCTGGTCGATTTCGACCGCCGCCTGATGCCGTTTTGGGAGGATTTCAACCGCTTGTGCCGGGCGCTGGATAAACTGCGCGGTCGAAGCGGCTTGGAGATCCTCGCGTTCGAGAACGGTCCGGACGGCTTTTGCCGTCAGTGGCGCGACCGCTGCCGCGAACAGAAAATATATGCGCCGCCCGAGCCCGGTACGCCGGTACTGATTCTGAGCGACCTCGGCTGTCTTGAGGATAGCGATGGAATCTGCAAGGCTTGGCTGAACCTGGGCCGCCGGCTGCAAAAATCAGGCACTTTGCCAGTCGTGCTGAGTCCGTGCCCGAAACGACTGTGGCGCGCGGAATTGTCAGGTTTTTTCGCACGCGTTGGATGGGATGTCGGCCAGCGCGTCCCGCGCAGAGTAGAAAAACGGCATATGATCGAATCCGAAACGGATCGCCTCGCACCGGATCGATCGACCCATCTGCTGCTCACCCTGCTGTCCTGCGCAATCCGGGTGGAGCCTGCTTTATTGAGAGCCGTGCGCTGCCTGATCGGGCCGGACCAGGCCGATGCAGGCAGCGAGGCCGGATTCTGGAACCACGCCGATATCCTGCCGAATCCGGTCGCCTGTTCGTATGCGAACCGGGATTCGATCGCCGACTACCGGAAAGCTTTTCAAGCGCAACCGAAGGCATTGCAGAATCAGGTGATTCGCACCATCGCGAAGTATCACGCCGGACTCCCCGAAGAGATTCGGAATGAGGAACAGCGGATTGCCGCGGCCCTGTTCGGAAAGCGCGCTCCAGAGCAGGAAAAGCTGATGCGGAGTTTCCTGAAAAGCTATTTCGAGGACCCGGACAATGCCGATTATCGAGCCTGGGTGCTGCGCATGGCCGAGCGGCAGCACGGCGACATCTGGCAAAATTCGGAGGCGCTGACCGCGATCTGGGTCAAAGCCCATGAACAGGACTTGAAGTCCGGCCAGAAACTGGAGATTCCCGAGGGGCTGGATGTTTCGAGCGCGTCCTGGGTGCTGGCCGGATCGCAGAAAAAACGGCGATTCCGGATCGATCAGGCCGGGCAGGCGCTCGGGTTGCGCGCTGAAGAAGACTCGGACCCGCCTGCGGCCGGCAGTCCGGTCGGGACAATCGAGTCTCTATCCGGAATGCTTCAGGTCGTGATCGAAACGACGCAATCCCCTCGCCAAGGAACCGCATTCGACTGCTCGAAAAGCCGCAATCGGATTCCGCTGCCCGAATCGGCAAGCATAAGAATCGCAACCGAGTGCGATGAGCTCCGACTCGAAACGCTGCTCAAACCGGACTGGGCGGAGGCGATGGGCCGCGACCGGCACGGGCTTTTCGCGGTGCTGCCGGAAACATCCGGCGGCCGCCGTTTGTACTGGATGAATCCGGGATGGTATCCGGCCGCCGGCCGCGAGGTCTTTCTGAAAACAGGCTTCTTCATCGATGCAGCGGAATACCGGTCCTGGCTCGAACAGGGTTTTGAAAAGCCTGAATGGGCCGATGACTTCGGTGTCGACGAATATGGAATGTATGCTATTTTCAAATTCAAAAACGTGGCACAGACGATGCGCTGGATTCCACCCGGATCGTTTACCATGGGCTCGCCCGAGGATGAGCCGGAGCGTCGCGATGGCGAAACGCCGCACGAGGTCTTGCTGACGCGCGGTTTCTGGCTTGCGGACTCGGCGTGCACCCAGGCTTTATGGGAGGCGGTTATGGGGAACACTCCGATCATGTTCAAGGGACCGGATCGGCCGGTCGAAAATGTGAGTTGGGACGAGGCGCAGGCCTTGATCATGAAAATCAATGCCGGACGTCCTGGTCTAACGCTCCGTATGCCGAGCGAAGCGGAATGGGAGTATGCCTGCCGGGCCGGCACGATCACGCCGTTCTGGTTTGGAGATAATATCAGGCCCGAGCAAGTCAATTACAACGGCGGGTATCCCTACGCGGGGGCCGAAAAAGGTCAATATCGAGGACAAACCCTCGCGGTCAAATCGCTGCCTTGTAACGGCTGGGGATTGTATGAGATGCACGGGAATGTCTGGGAGTGGTGTCAGGATTGCTATGGCGAGTACAACGCCGACGCTATGGTGGACCCGGCAAGTCCTTTGGAGGGTGGGGCCCGCGTGCTGCGCGGCGGGAGTTGGAGCGGCTACGCGGGGTGGACTCGCTCCGCGTACCGCGTCGGGATCGAGCTTGGCTACCGCGACAGCCTCACCGGTTTCCGCCTTGCCCGAGGTCAATCCAGTGGCTCCGGAGGGGCCCAACAGCCGGAGATTAGCAGTCCCGGACAGGCGCAGCGGAGCGGAGCCGGTCGGGGACTGCGGGGCAGGGTCAAGAGGTTTTTCAAAAAATGAAATTTCGATTTTTTAGAATTCCGATCATCGCCCCCGAACCTGCCGAAGATGCGTTGAATCAATTCTGCGCGCAACACCCGATCGTCTCGATCGAAGCCGAATTTGTAGGATGCGCTGAGGTACGAAGCGCATCGGTCGCGATTGATGCGCCTCCTTCGTCGGCACATCCTACAGACTACAGACACCGTAGCCTGGATTAGCGAAGCGTAATCCGGGCAATCCGCGTAATCCGGGGAAAAGTCACTCAAATGATCAACCTCCAGCCAATCCGGAACAATAACCCATTCCCTCTTCCGAAGCCTTTTCCCGAAGATTGGGCCGGCGAATGGGGGCAGGACCGGTACGGTTTGTGGATGGGCCTGGTTTTCAAGGGTGTGCGGCAACTGTTCCGGTGGATTCCGGCCGGAAGGTTTTTGATGGGCTCGCCCGAGGATGAGCCCGAGCGTTT
>JAKEEL010000289.1 GCA_022616595.1 Methylococcaceae bacterium | reverse complement strand
CGGGCTGCCGTCTTCACCAGGCGGCGCCGGTTGGAGGGTCCCTCCGCTGCACCCGATTTTCAATTGAGATCCGAAAGGCTTATCGTGTTACCATGAGCAGGTCCTGAAAATAACAATACGATTCCGCTTTCACAAAGCGGCTTGGAGTCGGCCTATGAATATCCTGCTGGTGTATCCCAAGTTTCCATATTCGTTCTGGTCCATGGATCACCTGATGAAGATGTACGGCAAGAAATACAGCTACCCGCCTTTGGGTTTGTTGACCGTTGCCGCGATGCTGCCTTCCGAATGGAACAAGAAACTGATCGACCTGAATATCGGAGATGAAATCACCTTAGGGGATCTTGAATGGGCCGACTATGTGATGGTCAGCGCGATGAACGTTCAGGAACCTTCGTGCCACGAAATCTTCGCGCGCTGCCGCGAGGCCGGAACCCGGGTGATCGCGGGCGGCCCTCTGTTCACGCATGAATTTTCCAGATTCACGACGGTCGATCACTTCGTATTGAACGAAGCCGAGCTGACCCTGCCTCGATTTCTCGAGGACCTCGCAAAGGGTTGCGCGAAACGGGTCTACGGTTCGCCGGAGTTGGCGAATGTCCACGAAACGCCGATTCCGTTGTGGGAACTCGCGGATCTGGATCAATACGCCTATGCCGTGGTGCAATATTCGCGGGGTTGCCCCTACATGTGCGATTTCTGCGATGTGACCGCGCTGTTCGGGCGCAAACCCAGGACCAAGCGGCCCGAGCAGATGATCGCCGAACTCGAGGCATTCGGCGACATCGACCGCTTCGGTATGGTGGTTTTCGCGGACGACAATCTAATGGGCAACAAAAAGGTTCTGAAATCGGAATTGCTGCCCGCTTTGATCGAATGGAGAAAGCGCAAAAAACTCGCGGTGACCTTCGCGACCCAGATCACGATCAATCTCGCGGACGACCCGGAACTCATGGATCTGATGCTTCAGGCCGGATTCCAGAACATCTTCATCGGGATCGAAACCCCCGACGATGAAGGACTCGAAGCCTGCAAGAAATCGCAGAACCGCCGGCGCGACATGATCGAGAACGTCAAGCTGCTGCACGGGGCCGGCTTTATCATCACCGCGGGATTCATCGTGGGTTTCGATACGGATACCCCGTCGATCTTTCAGCGCCAGATCGATTTCATCCAGGAAAGCGGGATCGTGATCGCGGGCGTGAGCGTCTTGAAAGCGCCTCCCGGAACCGAGCTGTATACGCGCATGAAGCGCGAGGGACGGTTGATCGAGGAATTCAACTTCCACGAGAGCGAGACCAATATCATCCCGGTCATGGACCCGGATGTGCTCCGGAACGGCTACAAACGGGTGCTCGAGACCATTTATTCGCCGGAAAACATTTTCCGGCGTACCCAAAACCTTCTCAGAGTCTACCGGAGTACTCCGCGCACCGCTGCGCTCAAAATCACCGAGATCAAACTCAGCGTGCTCGCGCGCTATCTCGCGATCATGTTCCGGATCATTTATTACCTCGGCATTCGAGGCGAGCACCGCGGTCATTTCTGGAAATTGCTCGGCTGGACATTGAAACATCACCGCGGGGTCCTCGACGTCGCGCTCGGTTTCGGTGTCTGGATCTACGATCTAGGCAAGATCTACGAAAACCACATGGCGCTCGGCCACTACGATTCGCATGTCGCGAAAATCGCGCCGGATCGATCCCGGCGGCAACCCGCGCTGGAGCATGTCTAGCCGGCCGGGGCAGTAACAGGAACCCGTCCCGGCGCAAGGCCGTACCCGTCTTCGCAAGCAGCCCTGAATTCCCGGCCGCGCCGTGGCCGGCCCGCACCATCCGATCCATCTTCCGTGAAGCGCTATTACATCGGCCTTTCCGTTTCGACCCATGACCCGGCGCTCGCGATCGTCGATCAGGACGGCGAGACTCTGTTCGCCGAGGCCACCGAACGGTTTTTGCAGTACAAACGCGCGCCGAATTGCGAACCGGACAACGAGCGCCTCGTGTCTCTTTTGCGACGCCACTGCGATCAGAAAGCGCAATTCATCGTCGCGGTCAACTGGAGAAGATTCACCGCGAGATTTTCGCGGCTGCTGAGTCAGGTTGGCCTGACCTCGGCGAAAGCCATCTTCAAATCCAGGAGTCCCGACGTCAAATTCAACACGCCCTATTCGCTGCGCACGAAAATCACCAACGCGTATGCCGCATCGATGTATGAGCGGCTCGGGGTCGGCTTCAGCTATGCGATGAAGCTGGCGTTCCCCGAAAGCCGGTATTCCATCCGGTATTACGCGCATCATCTTTGCCATGCCGCGCTGGCTTGTTATTCGAGCCCGTTCAGCGAAGCCTCGTGCATGATCGTCGACGGAGCCGGGGATTTCGGCTCGTTCGCCTATTACCGTTATCAAAGCGGAGCGATCCAAGCCATCCGGGAACAGAAAGGATTTGCGAGTCTCGGGCGCTTCTATGCCGACATGACCTGGCTGTGCGGATTCAATCCCGACAAGGGCGAAGAATGGAAAGTCATGGGCTTCGCACCTTACGGTTCGCTGGATCAAAAGGCTTATGAATTGCTGAAATCGCTGTTTGTGTTCAAGGGCTCCGAAATTCGCGGCATTTCCAGCCGAGCCTACCAGAATATTCTGAAACAATTGCAAGAACGGCTCGCGGCAAACACCCTGGAATCCCGAAATCTGGCTTTCACGGCCCAGCAGGTTTTCAGTGAAACCCTGATCGAAGCGATCCGGACCTTTCATCGGACCTGCCCCTCGGATAACCTGGCCATGGCCGGGGGCTGCCTGCTGAATTCCTCGGCCGCGGGACTCATCGAAGAGCAGACGCCTTTCAAAAGACTGTTCGTCCCGTCCGCACCGGCCGATGATGGCACGGCACTCGGCGCGGCACTCTTGGCCCTGCACCGCGACCATCCGCGCCGTCACCCGGACAAACGGAACGGCAGTCCTTATCTCGGTTCGGAAATATCCAAGAAGAAGCTGGAACGGGTTGTACAGGTTTCCAACACGCCGAATCTGCGCCACTTTCCGGGTACGATCCATATCGAAACCGCGAAATTGCTCAGCGACGGCAAACTGGTCGGCTGGGTACAGGGCCGGGCCGAGTTCGGTCCGAGGTCCCTCGGTAATCGTTCGATTCTGGCCGACCCGAGACCTGCGACGATGAAGGACAAAATCAACGCGCGGGTCAAGTTTCGCGAGGAATTCAGACCCTTCGCGCCCTCCATACTGTACGAGTTCGGGCCGGAATATTTCGAGAACTATCAGGAAAGCCCGTACATGGAAAGGACCTTGCGGTTCCGCGAGCAGGTTTGGACGAAGGTCCCTGCCGTCGTGCATGTGAACGGGACCGGGCGCCTGCAAACCGTCAAGCCGGAATACAACGAAAAATTCTATGCGTTGATCCGGGCTTTCTACGAGTTGACCGGCATCCCGATTCTGTTGAATACCAGCTTCAACGTGATGGGCAAGCCGATCATTCATTCGATCGAGGATGCGATGAGCGTTTTTTACTCGAGCGGGCTCGACGTTTTGGTAATACACGACTTTCTGATCAGGAAATAAGGAATAGTCAGGACAATCGCCGACCATCCGGAAGGAATTTAATTTGTAATCAGCCGGTCGTAAGTTCGAATATTATCGCCAGCCCAAAATATTTCAAAGGCTTGTCGAACGTAATCGACAAGCCTTTCTGTTAATGTAGACTCTATAGTAAACAACAGAATAACGACAAAGTTAGGCGGCCCCGCCGGTCGAGGTCTGCGTAGAACGCAGGGTCAGGCGGCTGCATGGGCCGGTACGACGCTACCATAGCGGTTTGCTCAGCTGCTCCGTAAACGATGTGAACATGATGTTGAAGCTGATACTGACCCTTTCCCCGGCGCTCATGTTGGTGTCGACAGAATGTTCCAAATAGGACGGGAATATCAGAAGAGTGCCGTTCGTCACTCTGACTACGACCTGGTCCGTGTTCTCCGCTGTGAGTTCGACCACCGGCGGCCGAATAACGCGGGGCTGGCTTCTCGGGTCATGGAAGTTGATTGTGTCTGAACCCGGTTGAGTTCGAACGTAATAGACGCCGCTCAAGAAATTGTTCGGGTGGCTATGAACCTTGTGTGTTGCGCCTTTGGCAAGAACGGTGGCCCAGCAGCCGGTGATTTCGAAGGCTTCCGGACCAATTCGCAGGAATCGCAAGATGCTCTTCGCGAGGTTGGCGACACAAGAGACCAGATCCTGCAATTCTTCGCGTTCATGTAGCGTTTGTTCTGACTGCCACCCTTGACCGGGCTCGAGTATTGGCACATCACGCCTTAGTCTCTGAAGCGTGGCCATGACCTTTTCATCGATGGCATCGCGCAATTCGGGCTTAAACGAAACCTTCCACACCAAGGTGGGGAACATCGGAATCACATCCGTTGCTTGGATCCACGAGTCGGTCTCCTTGGACATGGACGGACCGGGGTGACTGCCTGGTTTGATCTGCCTAACGCCCACCGTAATGGGTGGGACAGGGTGAAGGCCGGAACCTTAGGCAACGAGAGAGCCGGACGGACCTCAACGACCGTATCGCATCCGACCGGGTGAAACGGTCTTGGCGGTTCGACCCGTAGCCAGCGTTGGAGGTAATCATCTGATGGTGACCCTTTAAGCTCCGGAGGAAGCGCCCCGTGCGGACCCGCATGCGGGGTGCTGTGGGAGCCTGGGGAGAGAAGCCCCCGGCGACCCGATTGGGCGTCTGCCGCTGATTACTTTGGAGTGGCTGTAGCATAAAGCTTCAGCCGCATCACCTGCTGGCGGAAGCGGGCGCGAAGTCCGCTGTGCCGGTCAGGTGCATGCGGATGTTATGCGTCTTTCTTCATCTGGTCTCCGATGACGTCCGGCCGCCGCACTTCCATCCCGAGCGGACCGGGCGTGCGCTTGGCGCCCCCCTGGGACGGGACGAAGCTAGCCAGCACCCGCGACCCGCCGGACGGCACCGATTTGCCCGGGTGCAGGAGGCTGGCGCCCTTTGGCGGTTTGGGGGCCGGGCGGTAGGCGCGAACCGCGCCCGTCACCTTCAGCTTAATCTTCTCTTCGCTGTTGACCTCTCGCGTCTCCTCGCCTGCGTCCAGCCTCGGGATGACGTTGCGCGTGACCGTGCCGGGATTCGGATGGACGTTCTGTTCGACGACGACGACGCTGCCGTCCTTGCGAACTTCCATCACGATCGCGGTATGATGCGGGCGGGTGAGTGTGCGGCCGGAGGCCTCATACCACTTGCCGTTCGAGTCTTTCCAGACGGCTATGTCAACGACGTGCTTGCGGAACTGCAGGATGTCCCCAGGCTGGATGGAATCGAGCAGGATCCCGTCGCCCCAGTCGTAGTCGGCAGTGGCCGTGACCGGGACGTCGCCATCCGCGGCCGTCTGGGCACCCAGGGTCCTGAGCAGTTTATCCACCAGGGCGAAGCAATCGAGGCCGTACTTGCTGGTCAGCGCCTTGCCGCCTACCATCTTCTCGGCGGCGGCCTTGAGTTTGGCGTTCAGATCTTTGTCACTCATATGCGAATCTCCTGTGCTTGACGCATTGGTT
>JAKEEL010000077.1 GCA_022616595.1 Methylococcaceae bacterium | reverse complement strand
CGCGTGAGCTCGGGAGCCAGCCTGAACAGTTTGTGAAAATTGCTCTCGCAAAGGGTCTGAAGCAGGCAGGATTTGTTGACCGGATTCAGATTCGACAGCGCTGAGCTCAGGGCGGCCCGGATCAGGTTCTGATATCGGCTCTCAGTCTTCAACGTAACTCGCATGAGCACTCGCGGTTTCCCAAAGCGTGACATTCTGCACCGGAAATCCTTTTTTCACCAGATGCTCATGGATGAACCGCGCCAAGGCTTCCGCGGTCGGGTGTTCGTCCATTCCGAGAAATCGTTCACCGGATTGACTGAGAACCCCGCACAGCGGGTCATCGCGGTGCAGCAGGAAATTATGGTCCAGAATCCCGTCGATGAACTCGCCCGCCACGCGCTGGATATCGGCAAAATCGCAGACCATGCCCTGATCATTCAGTTGCCGGGCCGTGACCGTTATCGCTGCTTTGACACTGTGGCCATGAATGTTCCGGCATTTACCGGGGTGGTTCATCAACCGGTGACCGTAACAGAAATAAACCTCTTTGGTGACTGAAAACATGGAAAAAGTAAGCAAGTCGAGCCGGATACCATCCGGGTTCCGGTTTCAGTTCGCCTTGATACCCTTGATCGATGCAGCGATTTCGTACTGACCCCCTGCAATCGGATCACTGTGGGTTATTTCGATGAATGCAATGATCGAAGGGCAGGTGTATTGTTCCGATCTGATCCGAATTTCGAGTGCTCGACCCGGTTCAAGGTCGTCTTGGGCTCTGAACAGTATACCAGTTCCACTTAAATTCATGCAGATCGCGGTATATTCCCGATCCGAGTCGGGAAATTTATAAATCATGTTAGGGTCTGTTTCCCGACGGGAATCGGCTCGTTTTTCGCCGTATTCGAGCATCTTGAAGCCTCGCGATTAATTTCCAGGTGATTTCCATTATAAATTCAAACCGGCCTCTCGAATAATTTTTACTTTCGGCGATCCTCGAAGCGGGTCAATCGATTATTCGCCAGGGAGGACTCGAATCCAACCGTGCAAGCCTGGTCAGCACATCCCTGCGTTCAGCGCCTCGGCCGGAGCGAACGATCTCTGTTTCAGGGTATATTCGTTTCTTCGGGGCAGGCGGAATTGCGTTCCGGATTTTCGATTCCCGGATGCGGTATGCCGAGCTCCCGGCAGCGCAGGATGACCGCCTCGGATCGAGCCGGATCGAAGTTGGCGTTCATTTGAGCCGAACTTTGGTGGACCGCGGTGTTCCTGGCCTTGCGGATCAGCGGAATGAGATTCGAAGCATCGGCTCCAGCCGATTGGCCCGCGCTTTGATCAAGACTGTCCGATTCGGTTTCGAAAATACAATCGGTAGCCACTTCATCGATCATTGCCTGGGTGACTTCCACGGCATTTTCAATACTCGCGCTCAACAAGGAAAAACCGCACAGATTCACGATCAACCGCGGATTGCCGGCGCTGTACCGGACCAGACTTTCGAGCGCGGCCGGGGAAAAAATTCTCGTTCCCTTGTAACCGGCTTGTTTCAGACAATGATCGACAAAAAGTCCGACTTCTTCATTGCTCAGATATCGAAGCCTGATCCAGTGCCGAACCTGTTCCGCGGTCGGCGCCAGTACGCTGTCCTTGAAGCGAGCCTCGAGCCGGCTGGAGCCGACGAATAGAATTTGTAAGTTCCCCTGCTTGCTGGCCTGGCACAGATACGAAATCTGTTTAATCGCGATCGCCGGAAGTTTATCGGCGTTGTCGACGATCAGCACCCTTTGGTTGGATGCATCTTCGGCATTTCTGAGGAAGTGGTAAATCTCGTTCAGCTTTTCTCCGGTTGCATGGCCGGATGCAGGGAGTTTTAGCGCCGTAAACAAGTAGTCCACAACGTCCTCGAATGTTCCAACCTCCCCTTCCAGAAACAGAATTTGCGAACCTTTGTTCCATGAATGCAGGAACTGTTTGAGCAGGGTTGTTTTTCCCGACCCGCCCGGTCCGGACAAAACCATGATCTTGTCCCCGTCCGCGATCGCCGAACGCAAATGTTCATGCGCATCCCGGAATTGGGAAGCGTCGAAGTAGCGTTCCGGCCGGTATCCGGGTTCGAAGGGGTCGAACTGAAAACCAAAATGTGCGGTATACATTGCTCCGGGTTCAATCGGGTAGGTCCTTAAAGATTAGCAGTTATTTCGGTGGATGCCGGTGGTTCGCGTCGGGGCCGTATTGGCCGATGATGCGATGATTCGACGATCCGAATAGGGTAGAAATCGCTCAGTTCACCCTCGCGGCGTGAATACTTAACAGCGGTGCGTTCCCGGCTCTGTTAGATTCGAATTTGGTGAATTCCGCGAGGGGCGCAGCTGACGGCGATCGAAACACAAGGTCCTGTCGGTCGTCTGTCAAACTACTTTTGGTTCCTGGACAAGGCAATGTATACAACATATTTTGGATTCAAACAGATTCCCTTCGATACGAAACTGAATCCCGGCGAATTCTTTTATGGCCTCAGTGCCCGTACCATCGGGCTTGCCTTGACCAAAGCCATCCAGGATCATTGCGCGGCGATGTTTTTATGCGGAGATACTGGAGTCGGGAAAACCGCGCTGATACGCAAGCTGGCGCAAGATTTGAACCGGACTCAGCGATTTTTGTTTCCGGCGCGCGAGGGATCCCGCATCGAACCGATCCTTGATTGTCTGATCGAAGGTCTTGGCCTGGATTTTCGTGGTCGTGCGCCGCGCCAGAAAATCGAGTTCCTGCGCAGGAATTTGGCGAATTCGGATAAAATCGCGGCAAACCGGACACTGGTCATCGATGACGCGCACGAATTGTCGTCCGCTACGATCGATTATTTACTCGGCGTGGTGCGGGATCGGGCCGGTGAGGTTCCCTCGATTCAGCTTTTGTTCGCCGGATCGCCTGCATTGAAGTCCCGCGTATCCGAATCCTGGTCATCTAGAAGCAATGGTGTTGCCACTGCTTGGTACCACCTCGAAGGATTGACCGACGAGGAGGTTCGCACGTTTATCGATCGACGGCTTGAATTGGCCGGTTACCGGGGTGGACCGCTCTTCTCCGATCGGGCAATCCAACGGATTATCGAATATTCGGATGGAAACATCGCCAAGGTCAGCGTTCTGTGCGGCTTTTCTTTATTGAATGCGAGCCTCGAAAATTTGAAAGTGGTCACGGATAAAATCGTCGAAGAAGCGGCCGTCCACTGCCTGCTGAACGAACATCCGGCCACGAGTGATGCGGCGGCACCCGCGTGTCGCGACGACGCGACCCTGCCATCACCCGCAGTGATCCGGGACCGATGGATCGGAAGCGAGCTGGCTGCCCGTTACGAGGAGCTTGGAATTCCCAGGCCGGATTCCGAAAGCGGGAACGAAACAAACCCGGAAACTTCCGGTTGTACCCGGTCCGGACCGCCCGTGCGGAGCTGGCATACCGGATTCCCGTTGATGGCGAAGTACGCGAGCGTCGTATTGTCGGCCGCGCTGCTGCTTTTGATCATTGTCAGCAATGCTTATTCGTTCAACACCGCGCGGCAAGCCGGAAACCCGAATTCCGATCCGGCTGCGACCGATCGTACCCCTGCGGCAGACAGCGAGTCCGCGCGACACATTCCAGCCGGGCTCCCCGGGGAGCAAAACGAAGCCCCGGGGAATTCCGCCGATTCCAAGATTCAGGCGATGTTATTCAAGGCGCAGGGCCAGATCGCCGCGCAAAGACTGTTTGCACCGGCCGGCGATAATGCGCTCGACACCTACAAGGAAATCGGCCGGTTGGTCGAACGGCAGTTGCAGACATTGAACGATATGGTTCGGATCAAGCAACTGTACCAACGCTGGGGCCTCGAAGCCGAAATCCAAGGCGACTGGGTGAGCGCCGAAAGATTTTACAGGAAAGCCTTCAAACTCTCGCCGCAGGATGAAGAATTGACGATGGCGATCGAGAGGGTCCGCAATCAACCGGCCGGGACCGATTCCAGCAGTCTCGAAACAAAACGCCGCGATTTGCAGCGAACCGGGAAACACGGTTCGGACTCGGAAGCCTGACAACAGAATGCCAACCGGAATGGCAGCATTCCGCGCCCCGAAAAAAAACACAGGTACGATGTGCTAGCGGATTTTCGTAATCGATTCGGCGTCGTAAAGGAGGTTATCGATCCCGTTCAGCACCAGAAAATGGCGGCCCTTGGCCCTTGAGATCAGAGTCACGCCGGACTGCCGCGCCATGTCCAGCCCCATCTGGGTCGCTCCGGAACGGGAGAGTAACACCGGGATGCCCATTTGGGTCACCTTGATCACCATTTCCGAGGTCAGGCGGCCCGTGGTATAGAAGATCTTATCGCCGCCATCGATGCCCTTGAGCCACATGTAGCCGGCGATCGCATCGACGGCGTTGTGCCGGCCCACGTCCTCGACAAAAAAATCGATTTCGGTGCCGCTGCACAGCGCGCAACCGTGGACCGCGCCGGCCTTTTTATAGACTTCGTTATAATTCCGCAGGTTGTCCAGTAAGCCGTAGACAGTGGTCTGCCGAACCGCGACCCGCGGTACCCGGATTTTTTCGAGCTTGTCGATCAAACGGCCGAACACCGTTCCCTGCCCGCATCCCGTGGTTACCGTGCGGTGTTCGAGCTGCTCCCGATAATCCCCCGTGCCCCCGTCCGTGACCACGGCGACCGCTTCGGTCTCCCAGTCAACCTGCACGACTTTGATTCGTTCGATGTCTTCGATGATCCCCTGGTTTTTCAGATATCCGAGGGTCAATAACTCCGGCTGGGTGCCGATCGTCATCAGGGTTACGATTTCCTGTTTATCGACGTACAGAGTCAGCGGGCGCTCTCCCGCGAGTTCGAGTTCGCGGCTCATGCCCTGCTCGTCGACCGCTGTCACCCGGGTCGAAGACGAGAGGCCGGCATCGGTCATTTGGAGATTCTTGGAAGGGTGGGCGGTCAGCATTCGGTTTCACGCCAGGAAGAGAGTTCGTGTTCAAGGGCGGCGAGTTCCTCGGGCGTATTGATGTTCCGAAAAACGCCCGGCCGGTCCGAAAAATCGACGGGTTTCCAGCGATGCCGCATGAACCACCGGTCGATCTTGCGTTCGCCGCTGTCCAGATAAGCCCCAAGATCGTCCTCGAGGCGGCGATCCAGCAACATCACCACCGGATGGAGCCTTTCGCCGTCGTCCGCGACCAGACAATCCAGAGGCTCCATTTCGATCGCGGCGACCATTCGCCCGAGTATCGCGGAATCGATCAGCGGACAATCGCAAGGCACCGTGAGAAGATAATCGGCATCCGATCGGGCCATCGCGCTTAGAATCCCCGCCAGCGGCCCGTCAAATGAGCGATTGCGATCGGCCACCACCGGGCAGCCGAATTCCCGGTATTTGTCATGATTCCGGTTTGCATTGATCATGGCGTCATCGACCACCGGTCTGATGGCGGAGAGTGCGTAATGGATCAGGGGCCTGCCGGCAAAATCGATCAAGCCCTTGTCGCCGCCTCCCATGCGCCTGGCCAGGCCACCCGCCAATACCACGCCGGTAATCTTGATCGATCGAAGAGACATATTGCATTGCTTCCAGTGGCTTGCTCGAAAACTCGGGACCTGCGGAGATGATTGCGGACTCCAGGAACAAGACTTTCGAAATGGTCGATTTTGCCGAGGAGATTTGATCAAATCCGCTAATTCAATAGAATACCCCTTCCCGATTCATTCATACAGGTTATCAAACATGAAAAATCCGGATTGGTTCCTATCGACCCTGTCCCAACTTCAAACCGCAGTGTCCGCGGTCCTCCGCGCGAGTGCCTTGACGTT
>JAKEEL010000076.1 GCA_022616595.1 Methylococcaceae bacterium | reverse complement strand
CCGGCGCGGATTATCTATGACAATTTGTGTTTGCACCGCCATGTTCAACTGCCGGACAGGTTGGTCGGAGGACTGAATTTCCAAAACGCGGTGTAATGCGGTTTGACAAGCACCAATAGCCGGTTGATCCGGGACTGACGCCGAGGACTCGTAACGAACGTCTAAGGCGTGTCATTCCAACCGCCTCCGTGATGTCCGCGTTGACCGGGCAGCCTTTCTGGAATTGCGCATCCCGCATTGTCGCGATCCAACCCCATACCGTCCCGGATTCGAAATGGAGATCGAGCGGGAGGCGGCTTCCGAACCTTGGCATCGAATCAATCTTCAAATCACGGCTTCGAATCCTTCAAATCGCGGCGGTCCGAGATAAACCCCCTTCGCCGCTCCGGCCTGGGCATGCGCCTTGCGAAAGGCCTCCGAATGGGTCCAGTTCTCGAACGCCTCGCGGGACTCCCAAATCGAATGCGATACGAACAAGGTATGGTCTGCCTCGCCCGGCCCGCGCAGCATATGAAACTCCCGGAATCCCGGAGCTTCGTCGAGATAACTTTCCCGCCGGCGCCACATGTCGATGAATTCCTGCTCGCGTCCCGGAGCGATCCTGAATCGGTTCATGGCAATAAACATATATACCTCGTTAGCTAAGCATTCAAAAGCGGGGTCTCGATCGATCGGCGACGAGAGTTCGGAGATAATAGGCCAGCCCGACCGCGATATCCAGCGGTCTTTGTCTACTTTCAAGGTTCATGATGAAAATATTCGCGAGAATGCAAGTTGGGAGGAGGAGCAGGTTTCCGGCGACTGTCGAGGCACTCATTCTGCTGCTGGCGGCAACTGGAACGGTCTTTTCCGACCCGGGCAGGGATGACGAAATCACCGCCGTGCCGATTCTGAAAGATCCGGGGAATCATGTTTATCCGATTACGACAGAATTTCCGATCGTGCAGGATTATTTCAATCAGGGTTTGATCCTGAGTTACGGTTTCAACCACGCCGAGGCCGCCAGATCTTTTCGCGAAGCGGCCAGGCACGATCCGCTTTGCGCGATGTGTTACTGGGGGGAGGCTCTGGTGCTCGGACCGAATATCAACGCGCAGATGGCGGAATCGGACGTTGTCCCGGCTTATTCCGCGGTACAAAAGGCCCTGTCGCTGACGGAATCGGCGGATTCAAAAGAAAAGGCTCTGATTCAGGCGCTATCCGCGCGTTATGCGAAGCAGCCGGTCAAAGACCGCTCGACGCTCGATCGGGCCTATGCCGATGCCATGCGCGAAGTCGCGGGACGGTTTGCGAACGACCCGGTAATCGGAGCCCTTTTTGCCGAATCCTTGATGGATCTGCACCCCTGGGATTTCTGGACCGAAACCGGAGAAGCGCAGCTCTGGACCCCGGAAATCGTGAGCACCCTGGAGAGAGTTCTCGAAATCGACAGTAACAATCCGCTCGCGAACCATCTCTACATCCATGTCATGGAGGCGTCCCCGCACCCGGAACGGGCGCTGCCGAGCGTCCGTCGACTGCCAACATTGGTACCCGGTTCCGGCCACCTGGTGCATATGCCCGCGCATATCTATATCCGGATCGGCCACTATCGGGAAGCGGTCCGGGCCAACCAGGCGGCGGTCCGGGTCGATCATGACTACCTGAACCATCCCCACACGGAGAGTCTCTATACCAAGGCCTATGTGCCCCATAATTATCACTTTCTTTGGGCGGCGGCGGTGAAATCCGGCCAAAGCGCGCTGGCCATCCAGGCGGCCAAGGATGCCGCCGCGCGGGTCGACCCGGAGCTGATTCACGACCCCGGCTTTTCCGGCACGCTGCAGCATTTCTGGCTGATCCCTTTGTATACGCAAGCATTGTTCGGACAATGGAGCGAAATCCTTCGGCAGTTTGAACCCCCCGAGGACTTGCTCTACGCAAGAGGGATCCGGCATTACGCGAGGGGCCTGGCTTGGACGCGACGCGGAGAATCCGCACGGGCCGAGCAGGAGCTTGCAAGGTTGCGAGAGATTATCCGAAGCCCTGCGATCGAGCGATTGAGCATTTTCGACATCAACCCGGTCAAAGCGGTTCTGAATATCGCAGAAGCCAGTCTTGCCGGCGAGCTCGCGGCCAGCCAGAAAAATTTCCAGTCGGCTGTCGAGCAGTTGGGAAGGGCCGTGAAATTCGAGGATGCTCTTCACTACACCGAACCGAAAGACTGGTATCTGCCGGCCCGGCAGACGCTCGGCGCAATCCTGCTGGAAGCTGGGGATCCCGTTGCGGCTGAAAAGGTATTCCGCGAAGATCTCATCGCCCATCCGCAAAACGGCTGGTCTCTGTTCGGATTATTGCAGAGTTTGAAGGCGCAGGGCAAAGATACGCAAATCCGGGAAGCCCAAAGGGCTTACGATGAGGCTTGGCGGGATGCCGATATCGAACTCATGGCCGCGCGTTTTTGACAGCGAGAGGCATCCATCGCGAAGGATGGAGAGCCTGCCGGACATCCCTCGTCCGGCATCCTGCGGGTGGCAAAGCCGTGCAGATCGGTTGTCCTGCCGGTTTGTCGTGCCGCGATGTACCGGGGTCTACTTTCGCAATAAAAAATTTGGACGGTCGCGGCTTTGTAATCAAGTTGCAAAGAACCGGGGGTAAAAAGGGTAACCGTCAATCGTTGGAGGAGGGAATCACTATGCAATGTTTTGAAAGACACGCGATGTATCTGAAGCTTTATCGGGATGCGGTTGTTGAAATTCCCCGGCTTGAATTCGATCGCGAGATGTTGGATCAGGTCCTTTCCGATTGCGGAATCGATCATTTGAGTACGCTGATCGCACTGGATGATCGCCAGCGCGGCGATATCGTAGTGCGCATAAAATTGTTGACGGATGTCGAAAGTCCATGCGCAGGCGACCATGCTGCCGGTCGAGACCGGCCCGAATCGGAGGAATTCTCCAGTCACGCCTTACCGCTCGGATTATTGACATCGAATCCGAGGCATACTCAGGCCGTGCTTTATTGAATGGATTTTCGGGAGGTCAGGGGGGCTTGTCGGGCATCCGGTATTCGTCCGATCACGGTCGGAATTTCCGGGCGAAATGGCAGGGGCACGGCTCGCCGTGCTCCTGCGTCGCCGGTTCATCGCCATACCGGCGGGAGTTGCGCAAGGCCTCGTTCTACCCGAAAAACCAATATCCTGTCGCAATCGCGGCCGTGATTCCCGCGAAATCCGCGGCGAGCCCACAACCGATGGAGTGACGCATGTTTTTCACCCCGACCGAACCGAAATATACGGTCAGAACATAGAAGGTGGTTTCCGTACTGCCCTGGACAATGCAAGCGAGCCGGCCGCTGAAGCTGTCCGCGCCGGCGCGTTGCATGGCGTCCACCATCATCGCCCTGGCTCCGCTGCCGCTGAGCGGTTTCATCAGTGCGGTAGGCAGCGCGTCGACAAATCGGGTATCCATCGATAATCGGGTCAGGCCGTCGCGGATGCATTCCAGAATGAGATCCAGGACCCCGCTGCTCCGGAAGACTCCGATCGCGACCAGCATTGCGATCAGAAAGGGAATGATCGTAATCGCGGTCTGAAAACCTTCCTTGGCTCCGTCGATAAAGGCCTCATAGGCATTGATGCGTTTCAGGGCCGCGATGATCAGAAATGCAATTACGAGCGAAAATAAGGCGAAATTGCTGACCAGCGCGGATTGCTGCTGCATTTCCGATTGATCCAGGCCCGAAAAATAATAGACGATCGCGGCCATGAGCAGAGTAATGCCAACCAGATAGATCAGAACCACGCGGTCGAGCAGATTGATCTTCTGGATCATGGCGACGCAAAGCAGACCGGCCAGGGTCGAGAGATAGGTCGAGATCAGTATCGGCACAAAGACATCGGTCGGATTGGCGGCGCCCAACTGGGCGCGATAGGTAAAGATGGCCAGCGGAAACAGCGTAACCGAGGAAGTATTGATCACCAGGAACAGGATTTGCGCATTCGAGGCGACCTCCTTGTCCGGATTGAGTTCCTGCAGGGCTTTCATGGCCCGGATGCCGATCGGGGTCGCGGCATTGTCCAAACCCATTACGTTTGCCGCCATGTTCATGACGATCGCCCCCATCGCCGGATGATTCGCAGGGATTTCGGGCGCTAGCCGTCTGAACAGAGGCTCGATCGCCCGGGCAATCCATGCAACCAGTCCGCAGCGTTCGCCAATTTTGAGGATGCCGAGCCAAAGCGTTAAAACGCCGGTCAGCCCGATTGAAATCTCGAAACCGGTCTTCGACATCTCGAACATCGATGTCATCAAGGAATTGAAGATTTCGGTTTCACCGAACGCGACAAATCGAATCAGCGCGGTTGCAAACGCAATCAGAAACAAAGAAATCCAGATCGCGTTAAGCATGGCTCAGGGTTCCCGTCCGCTCGTCGATAAGGGCTCGCAGCCTGACCTCGCCGTGCTGCGCAATCGTACGGTCGCATGGGCGGACCAGCCACAAAAAAACCGGACTGTAAAAGGAATACAGTCCGGCTAGTTCGGTTGTTCAGGGCGGCCCGTTCAGGGAGGAGGGGGGTCTGGGCAGGATGCCCGGTCCGCCGAGTTACAACAACCTCGCGATAGAGTATGGCAAAAGACCCGCGGAATGTTGCGAGGTCCGTCACAGATTTCCGATTCGTGGTTTACGATCAGTCGGACACGAGAAGGATCGCCGGTCCCGCAATATTCGGGTCACGGTCAAATATTCTCCGCGAGTTCCCGGGCATATCCGAGATAGTCTTCGGGGCTCAGGGACAACAGTTTTTGCTTCACATGGACCGGCAAATCCAGCAATTCGATGAACGAGCGCAGCGTTGCGGGGCTGATTTTCCGGCCGCGGGTCAGTTCCTTGAGTTTTTCGTAAGCGTTTTCGATGCCGTGGCGGCGCATTACGGTTTGAATCGCTTCCGCGAGAACTTCCCAGTTATCCTGGAGATCTTCAATCAGCCGCTCCGGATTCAGTTCGAGCCTGGATAAACCTTTCAGGGTCGCTTGCAACGCGATAGACGTATGCGCGAGCCCGACCCCGACATTTCTCAACGCCGTGGAATCGCTGAGATCCCTCTGCCACCTCGAGACCGGCAGTTTTTCGGCGAGATGGCCGAACAAGGCATTCGCGATGCCGAGATTGCCTTCCGAATTCTCGAAATCGATCGGATTGACTTTGTGAGGCATCGTCGAGGAACCGATTTCTCCGGAAAGCGTTTTCTGTTTGAAATACCCGAGCGAAATATAAGACCACAGGTCGCGATCGAGATCGATCAGAACGGTGTTGATTCTGGACAGACTATGAAAATATTCCGCCATGTAATCATGCGGTTCGATCTGGGTCGTATAGGGGTTGCAACGGAGCCCCAAGGACTCGATGAAATCATCGGTCAATTGCGGCCAGTTTATTTCCGGATAGGCGATTCTGTGGGCGTTGTAATTCCCGACCGCGCCATTCATCTTGCCCCGGATGCCGATATTCGCGAATTGATCGCGCTGGGACTCAAGGCGAGCCGCGACATTCGCGAATTCCTTCCCGAGTGTCGTCGGCGAGGCGGGTTGGCCGTGCGTTCTGGACAGCATCGCCTGTCCCGCATGGTCATGAGCCAGTTGTTTGAGGGTTGATATCAAGGCATCGATCTGCGGCAGGAGCACGCGTTCGCGCCCGGTTTTCAGCATCAAGGCATAGGCGAGGTTATTGATGTCTTCGGAAGTGCACGCGAAATGGATGAACTCGGTATAGCTGCCCAGTTCTTCCGAATCCCGGATCTTTTCCTTCAAAAAATATTCAACCGCCTTGACATCATGGTTGGTCGTTGTTTCGATCGCTTTGACCCTGCGTGCATCGGTTTCGGAAAAATCATCGAGCAGGGATTTCAACCAGGATTGAGCGGCGCGGCTCAGCGGCCGGATTTCTTCGATCCCGGGGCATGCCGACAGGTGCTCGAGCCAAGCGATTTCGACTTCGGTACGGAAGCGGATCAGACCGAATTCACTGAAGATCGGCCGAAGCTCCGAAACCTTTTCCGCATAACGGCCGTCAATCGGAGAAATTGCCGTGAGTTCGAAGTGTGTCATGCCGATGCCTCGATGTTCGAAACCGCCGCCGCTTCGATGTTGTCTTGAGCGAAGTCCTCGATTACTCCGCCGCCGAGGCAGGTTTCTCCGCGATAAAATACGATCGATTGGCCCGGAGTGATCGCGCGTTGGGGCTTGTCGAACAAGACGCGGGTTCCGCCTTGCGGGTCCGGGTCCGGCTCCGCCACACAATCCTGATCGGCCTGGCGGTAGCGGATTTTCGCGCGGCATCGAAAGCGTGCCGCGGGCATTTCACCCGCGATCCAGTCGATCTTCGCAACCCTTAGACCGTTATGGTAGAGCAAAGGGTGGTGATGGCCTTGTCCGGCGATCAGAATGTTATTTTCGAGGTCTTTCGCGAGAACATACCAGGGTTCTTCCGATGCGCCGCGGACTCCTCCGATCCCGAGACCCCTTCGTTGGCCCAGGGTGTAATACATGAGGCCTTTGTGCCTTCCGATCGTTCGATGATCGGGGGTTCGGATTTCGCCGGGTCGAGCCGGAAGAAAGCGGCTCAAAAAGGCCTGGAACTTGCGCTCGCCGATGAAACAGATTCCGGTGCTGTCTTTTTTCCCGGAATTTTCAAATCCGGCTTTCCGGGCCAGGGCCCGGACTTCCGGTTTTTGCATGTCTCCAAGCGGAAACAGGCATTTGGCCAGCTGAGCCTGGCCGAGCGTATAAAGAAAATAACTCTGGTCTTTGTTCGGGTCCAGCCCTTTCATCAATCGGTATTTTCCGTCCCGCCAGACGACCCGCGCATAATGCCCGGTCGCGATGGAGTCCGCGCCAAGATCCAGCGCGAAATCCAGAAAGGCTTTGAACTTGATGTGCTGATTGCAGAGGATATCCGGGTTCGGCGTACGCCCGGCTCGATAGTCGGCCAGGAATGATTCGAAAACCTGGTCCCAGTATTCAGCCGAGAAATTGACCGTTTTCAGCGGGATTTTAAGGGTACCGCAGACCTGACTGGCGTCGGCGAGGTCGCGGATCGCCGTGCATTGGCCGTTGTCATCGTCCTCTTCCCAGTTTTTCATGAAAAGACCGGTGACCCGATAGCCTTGTCCGAGCAACTTCAGCGCGGCGACCGAGGAATCGACGCCGCCGGACATTCCGACGATGACATGATCACTCATGATTCGCCGCCGCGATCAGGCAGCATGGATTTCAAGACCGAAAGCGGGTATCGAGCCCCGCTCAGGTAATCATCGATACACCGTAACACCAAAGGGCTTCTGTGCGCATGCTTGCGGTGCGCGAGT
Source organism: Methylococcaceae bacterium (assembly GCA_022616595.1). Taxonomy (GTDB): domain Bacteria; phylum Pseudomonadota; class Gammaproteobacteria; order Methylococcales; family UBA1147; genus UBA1147. The sequence goes on along the minus strand of JAKEEL010000076.1, from coordinate 10,839 downwards.
TCCTCCCGGGATAACCAAAGCGTGCGTATGATCCCGAGGTCCAATTCCTGGGCGGGATTGAAATCGCTACAATGACCGCAGAAACTGACGCGCAGGAAGGTTGTCGAATTTTCGGGGTGTTGCCAGAGGTGTATTCCGATCAGGGAAGTCGGTTCGAAAGTCCAGCCGGTTTCCTCGTTCGTTTCACGTTTGACTGCATCAATCAGGCTTTCGCCTTCTTCAAGATGGCCGGCCGGCTGATTGATCAGGAGTGAACCGGATATTCTTTCTTCAACCAGGAGGAAACGATTGTCCCTTTCGACAATCGCGGCAACCGTTACATGTGGTTTCCAGGCCATGACGGATTTTTATAAAAAAGGGTTATTATACCTGGTTCTTGCTGCATTCGGACAGCCAAATTCGACAAATTTCAGGATTGAGTTTGCGTAAAATTGGGGCTATCGTATTAACGTATTTCGTGGTAACTGGTTGAAGGTTCCGGCAGGTGTTTCAATGGCTGAGCATGACGATAATCCCTGGAGAGACGATGGAATCGCGGTTCGGGAGGATAAACCGAAGCTCAAACGTCCGCCGCTGTTCAAAGTGGTTTTGTTGAACGACGATTTCACCCCGATGGAGTTTGTGGTACAAATCCTAAAGGTGTTTTTTGGTATGAGCGACGAAAAAGCGACTCAAATCATGTTACACGTTCATACCCGCGGAGTGGGTGTTTGCGGAGTATTCCCGCGCGATATCGCAGAAACGAAAGTTCAGCTGGTTAACGACTTCTCCAGAAAGAACCAGCATCCTTTATTATGTACGCTGGAAGAAGCATAGGTGCAGGCAATGTTAAGCAAAGAATTAGAACAATCATTGAATTTTGCATTCAAGAATGCTCATGACAAGCATCATGAGTTCATTACTGTCGAGCACCTGTTACTCGCGATGCTGGAAAATCCTGCCGCGGTGAATGTCCTGAAAGGCTGCGGCGGAGACGTCGAAACCCTGCGCAGGGAACTTTCCGAGTTTCTGGAACAAACCACCCCTTTGATCCCCAGGGGAGTGGAACGGGAAACGCAGCCGACCCTGGGTTTCCAGAGGGTATTGCAGCGGGCCGTTTTCCACGTCCAGTCCTCGGGGAAAAAGGAGGTTACGGGGGCGAATATTCTGGTCGCGATTTTCAGCGAACAGGACTCCCATGCGGTTTATCTGCTCAATAAGCAGAATATGACCCGCTTGGACGTGGTGAATTACATTTCGCATGGTATTTCCAAGGTCAGCGACGACCATTTGGACGAAGCCAAACGGATGACGGACGAGGATTCCGATGGCAAGAGTTCCGAGCATCCGTTGCAGAAATTCGCGACCAATCTGAACGAACAGGCCAGACGGGGCTTGATCGACCCTTTGATCGGCCGCCGCGACGAAGTCGAGCGGTGCGTCCAGGTACTGTGCCGCAGGCGAAAGAACAACCCGCTTCTGGTCGGGGAAGCCGGCGTGGGTAAGACAGCGATCGCGGAAGGCCTGGCCAAGAAGATTGTCGAAGAAGACATCCCGGAGGTTCTCAGGAATAGCGTGATTTACGCGCTGGATCTCGGAGCGCTGGTCGCGGGCACCAAGTATCGCGGAGATTTCGAGAAGCGGCTCAAAGCACTGGTCGCCGAATTGAAAAAGCTGCCGCAGGCAATTTTGTTCATCGACGAAATCCATACCATCATCGGGGCCGGGTCGGCCTCCGGCGGAGTCATGGATGCATCCAATCTGATCAAGCCCGTACTCGCGTCGGGCGGCGTGCGTTGCATCGGGTCCACGACCTATAACGAGTATCGGGGAATCTTCGAAAAGGACCACGCGCTTGCCCGCAGGTTTCAGAAGATCGATATCCCGGAACCCTCGGTCGAGGAAACCTTCGAAATACTGAAGGGCTTGAAATCGCGGTTCGAGGAACATCACGATATCAAATATTCGATCGGCAGCCTGCGAAGCGCGGCCGAATTGTCCGATCGCTATATCAATGATCGTCAGCTTCCGGATAAGGCGATCGACGTGATCGACGAGGCCGGGGCCAGCCAGCGGCTGCTTCCCGAGGCGCAGCGCGAAAAGGTGATCGGCGTCGCGCAAATCGAATCGATCGTCGCGAAAATCGCCAGGGTCCCCGCGAAATCGGTTTCCTCGGATGACAAAAAGAAGCTCGCGGATCTCGAGAAAAACCTCAAGATGCTGGTTTTCGGTCAGTCCGAAGCGATCAGCGCGCTTGCTTCCGCGATCAAACTTTCGCGGGCCGGGCTCGGTGATGAATCCAAGACGATCGGCTCATTTTTGTTCGCGGGCCCCACGGGCGTCGGAAAAACCGAAGTCACCCGGCAACTCGCGAATGTACTCGGGATTGATTTGATCCGTTTTGACATGTCCGAGTACATGGAGCGTCACACCGTTTCCCGTCTGATCGGCGCTCCCCCGGGATATGTCGGTTTCGACCAGGGCGGGTTGCTGACCGAAGAGGTCAATAAACACCCGCACGCGGTCCTGCTGCTGGATGAAATCGAAAAGGCTCATCCGGACGTGTTCAACCTGTTGCTGCAGGTCATGGATCACGGCACCCTGACCGATAACAACGGGAGGAAAGCCGATTTCAGGAATATCATTCTGGTCATGACGACCAACGCCGGCGCCGCGGAAGGAGCCCGGACATCGATCGGTTTTACCCAGCAGGATCACTCGAGCGACGGAATGCAGATCATCCACAAGACGTTCAGCCCGGAATTCCGCAATCGCCTCGATGCGATCATCCAGTTCAAACCCTTGGATTTCGAGATCATCTGTCATGTGGTGGACAAGTTTGTCTTCGAACTCGAATCCCAACTTGCGGTCAAAAACGTGACGCTCGCACTCGAAGCCGATGCGCGTGCCTGGCTCGCCGAACATGGTTGCGACCCGCTGATGGGTGCGCGGCCCATGAAACGGGTGATTCAGGAAAATATCAAAAAGCCGATCGCCGACGAACTTTTATTTGGAAAACTATCTCACGGCGGCTCGGTGCGCGTCTACGTGGAGAACGACAAGCTATTGTTTGCCATCGAAAGCAAGGAGTTGGCGTTGCCGGGCTGAAGAGGGAAAGCGGCTGCTTCGTTGACCGCGGGTTTCTTCGGCGGGTTTATCGAGGGCTCAGCGCATCCGGAAGGTGATTCGACCTTTGCTCAGGTCGTACGGAGTCATTTCGACTTTGACCCGGTCGCCGGTCAGGATGCGAATATAGTGTTTGCGCATTTTACCTGAAATGTGCGCGGTCACGATGTGACCGTTATCCAGTTCGACGCGGAACATGGTATTCGGAAGGGTTTCGACCACTTTCCCTTCCATTTCGATTTGATCTTCTTTCGCCATATTTTAATTGCTGGATTGAATTTGTCTGCGCCAAGGTTATGCAATCCAGCAATAATACCATATTCTATCGATCATTGATCAGTTGCCAGCGGCCCTCGATATGGCCTTCGATCGGCCGGTAATCGTTTTTATAGGCCATTTTGACACAGGCGCCGATCCAATAACCCAAGTACAGGAAGGGTAATCCGAGCCTTCGGGTTTCCTGGATTTCCCACAGGATTGCGAAACTGCCGAGACTGCGTTTTGCCAGTTGTGGCTCAAAAAAGGTATAGACCGCCGACAACGCGTCATCCAGGTGATCCACGACCGCGACCGCGACCACGCGGCTGCCGAAAGTAAACTCATAAAAACGGGTTCCCGCCCACTCGCTGCTTAAAAATCGGATGTAGTCTTCGGGGCCCGATTCACCCATCACGCCGTCCGGGTGGCGCGCGTTCAGATACCTTCGATACAGTTCGAAATGAACCGGATTGAAATCCGGCGGCTTTCCCGTTACCCGAAGATCCGCGTTTTTTTTCGAGGTCCGCCGCTGTTTTCTGGAAGGCCGGAATCGTTCCACGGGTATCCTGACCGGAATGCAGGCCTTGCATTCCCGGCAATAGGGGCGATAGATCAGGTCCCCGCTGCGGCGAAAGCCCTGTCTGATCAGAGTTTGGTAGTCGTTTCTCGCATGATCGCGATCCGAGATCAGAAACACGGATCGGGCCGAACGTCCGGGCAGATAGTCGCAATCATGTTCGTTTCCGAGGACAAATTGTAGAGGCTTCGCCTGCATTGCGGAATTCGCTTGAAAGAGAATCCTTGATCGGTTTATGTCAGGTGATTCAATCCTGATCCGAAGATTCACTTGTCCAGGCGTCCACAGCCACGCTTTCTTCGCAATAACCGGCGATCGATTCCACGAACTGCTTGCGCGGAATTTCCCGGCCTCCGAACGAGGCCAAGTGCTCGGTTCTAACCTGGCAATCGATGATCGCATAGTTCCATCGCGCCAATTTTCCTGCAAGTACCGCAAACGCGGCCTTGGAGGCATTGCTTCTGCGATAGAACATCGATTCGCCGAAAAATGCCCGGCCGATCGCAACCCCGTACAGGCCGCCGGCGAGCCGATTCCGGTACCAGGCTTCCGCGGAATGGGCGAATCCGAGTTTGTGCAACTGCAAATAGGCCCGTATCATGGGCTCGGTGATCCATGTGCCCGGTGTTTCGCTTCTTGGCGCCGCACAGGCCTTGATGACCTCGTGGAACGCTTGGTCGAAAGTGACTGCGTACTCCTTCTTGCGCAAGATTTTTCGAAGACTGCGGGAAATACGGATTTCCGAAGGAGTCAGCACCAGGCGTGGATCCGGACACCACCACAGGATCGGGTCTCCGTGATTGAACCACGGGAAAATGCCTTTCCGATAAGCATTGATCAAACGCCGCGGTGACAGACATCCGCCCACCGCGAGCAGGCCGTCCGGTTCGATGAGCGCATTCTCCGGATCGGGGAATTCCTGGTTCGCATTCTTGGCGTTGAGAAGGGTTAACATGGTTTCAACCGTGCATGTGTCCGGGATCGATCGATGGCCAGCGGGCATCAAAGGCTTCCGAACCAGACCGTTCGTCACCTTGCACCATGAAAAAGTGCTTGCTTCACCGTGCTCGGATAACCGATTGCAATGAACCGAGAGGCAGCCCTATTTCATGGGATGCGGTCTGCCGGTCGATGCCCTGCCGATCGTTTTCCTGGCGCGGATTGATTCTGGAATATCCTGGTGCGAGTATATAATCAATCTCTTCGGGTGACCACCCGGCGCCCGAAACGCCGCAGCCGCACGCTGGTGTTGTTCATGTCGCGGGGGTACGGCAGGTCCGAATCCCGCACGACAGTGCGACCAACTTTCAGCCTCGAACTCGGCCCGTTACGCCCGCCAAGCCGGTGATCTGGGTAGCCCAACCCACAGAGGACATGGACGATCATTGGAGGCCATTACCGAAGCCATCCATCAGGCCGGGAGGCCTCGCGCTCTTGCGCAGGATCCGGGCCGGAAACATCGAAAGTGCCGACGAAAGCCGGACAGGCCTTGCCGGAGCGGGGTGACAAGATCCAAGAAAGCGGTGATCCGCTTTCTTGGATACTTCTCGCGGAACGGTTCGAAGCTGTTCTTATCCGCTCCCGGATACGGTATGATCCGCGCAGAAGTGGTTCGATGAAATGCCCTGATACGGATACTTAACCGGCAGCCGGGACCGATTGTGCAACCTTTTCGAATATTATAATGATCAATCAGGAGTGAACTATGTCAGTCGCTACAGCAACCGCACTGCTCTTCGTGGTCTTTCTGGTGGTATTGGGGGTCACGATCTGGATAGACAGCAAAAAGACCTATATCCTGCCGCCAAAACTCAACTATCAGGATGGGGCACAGGAAACCAGCGAAGAAAATGCATCGGCGGAATACAAGGCAAATACAAAAAATGGCGATCTGATCGCCAAGGTTTCCGCGAATGATGCGGGGAAGGCCTCGGCTTGGACCGCGCTCGGGTATGAATATGAAAATACCGAGAGTGACGATCGAAATATCGTCGTCGAGCTCACGTTCAAATACCGCTTTAACCTCGATACGGATAACGATCAATCTTCGGTGCGTGCCAAAATCGAGTCCTTTCTGAATTCCAATTCAGTCGCGATCGCGGAAAAAACTCTGACCGCTCCGGCTTCCGCAGAGGCCAAAAAAACCGGTGAATTCCTGAACGGCAAGCAGCGCCATACGATGACATTGAAAGCCGGCGAGAATTTTACCGCCTTCCTTAGAGTTTCCCTGGAAGCCGAAGCAGGCGCCGGCGGGAACTGCAACGGCGAGATTGTGGCGAATCTGTCCGAAATTTATTATCGCCCTGAATTGAGACCCATGTAAACGTCGCTCCCGGATGCTTGCCCGGACCCGGACAGCCTCCAGGGTTTCTGGAAAGCTTATGGCCTTTTCGAACGGAAGATGTCCGCGATATTGGTAAAGTTCAGAAACGTGAGCAGCGATAACAATAAGGCCATCGCAAACCATTGAATCGCGTAGGAAGTGCTGCGCTCGGCCCGCATGTCGGGGAGCGGCCAGTATCGGTGCAGCACGCCGGGCATCGCTTCGTCCAACCTGACCACGTGGGGGAACACCGGGTTCGGAAACAGCCGACCGATCTTTTCCATGCTGAACTGGTTGAGTCGCAAGGGCCAGGTTTCATCCCGAACCGCTTGATCGATGAAGAAGGGATGGCCCCTCGCGACGTGAATCGCACCGGTCAAGTGGAGTTCTCCGCACGGGGTGTCCAGCTTCGGAAGTTCGTTCCTGCCGGAACCGAGCGCCGTCCAACCCCGGCTGACGATCACGAGTTGGTTCGCGGATTCTAGCTTGAACGGAGTGAATACTTCGTAGCCCCGTTGTCCCCGGTGGAATTTGTCGGCCACAAAAATGGAACGTTCGGCCAGATAAGTGCCCTTGAGGTAAACTCGCTGGAAATCGAGTGATTCGGTACTCTTGTGAAGCAGATCTTCTATTGCGACCGGTTCGGCCGAAAGCCGTGCTTCGATCGTTTTTTGCCGGTCTCGTTTTTCAGCGGCCCGATCGAGCTGCCAAAAACCGAGCGCCAGGAGTACCGCGAAGGCCAGGCCAATCGTCAATGCGGCCTTCCAATCGAAGCCTACGGTCAGTCTCAGTTTGGAAATGTCCAGTGGGTGGCTCCTTTTTTTCGCGGGAACGATGCCGCGCCCGGGTGATGTAAAACCTTCAGGAATATCGATCAGCGATGCCAGGGTTTCGAGACGCACGAGATGGAATGATACCGCTCGCGGCCATAAATCGCCAAGTCGATGCCGGCAGTGTCTCCGGTCACGGAAAATCCGTTCCGAGCCGGACCGAAGCGGATCGCTGCTCTTCGGTCGAAAGCAAAATCATCCCGCCCGAGTTGGAGCAGCGGTCGATCCGATTCGAAAGGTATAAACTTTTTGACCAGGAATCAATTGCCGGCGCATTTTTCGAGCGGAAGCACGACCGGGATGCCGTGGTCGAATTCGATCTTGAAACGAACGCCGAAACACGCGTTCAGGTATTCGTTGCACAGCACCCTGGCCGGTTCGTTGTCGGCGACGATCCGCCGGTCGTGGACCAGAGCCAGCCGGTCGCAATAGCGCGCGGCGAGTGACAGGTCGTGTATTACGATGACCACGCCGATGCCGGAATCCGCGAGCGAGCGAAATTTTTCCATTGCCTCGAGTTGGTGCAAGGGGTCCAAACCGGTCACGGGTTCATCCGCGAGCAAGAGCCGCGGTTCGACAGCCAGCGAACGGGCCAGCATCACGCGGCTCCGTTCGCCGCCGGACAGCATGTCGATCGGGCGCTTGGCGAGATGAACGACATCACATGCCCGCAGCGCATCGCTCACGATCCTGCGGTCCTCGGCGGATGGACCTTTCCAAAACGGCCGGTGCGGCAGGCGGCCCAGCAGCACGAGGTCCGCCACACTCAGGGACCAGTGCGCTTGGCCATTCTGCGGGAGATAGGCGAGATTCCGCGCGAGTTCCTTGCGATCGGTTTCCTGAAGTTTCTTTCCGAGAAAACGGATCGAGCCGCTGGTGGCGCGCAACAGGCCGCAGGCTGCGCGCAGCAAGGTGGTTTTTCCGGCCCCGTTCGGGCCGATCAGTCCGAGCAGTTCGCCCGAATGAAAATCTACCGAGGTGTTCGTCAGGATCGGTACGGTCCCGAAATTTAGGGATAGCCCCGAAACTTCGAGCAACGTCATTGCCAATCGCCGCGTGTCTGCATTATCAGCAGCAGAAAAAACGGGGCTCCGACCATTGCGGTCAGCACGCCGAGTTTGAGTTCGGGTCCGGGCGCGATCAAGCGGACACTGATATCCGCGATCAGAGTCAGGCAGGACCCTCCGAGCGCACTCGCGTACAGCAGGGTGCTCGGGCGCGAGCCCACGAAGCGGCGTAAAAGATGCGGAACGACCAGACCGACGAAGCTGATGCTGCCCGCGACCGCGGTCGCTGCACCGATCGACAGCGCGACGCCGAGGACCAGCGTCGAGCGAACCCAGTTCAGATCGATCCCGAGGGTCCGCGCGGTGTCTTCGCCGAGCGTCAGCGCATCCAGCGAACGGCCCAGCACCGACAGCAACGCCCAACCGCAAAGAATAAAGGGGCCGGCGAGTTCCAGATGCTCGAAACTTCGATCCGATAGCGAACCCATCATCCAGAACATCATTTCCATCGCGGCGAAGGGATCCGGCGCCAGGTTCAGCGCCAGCGAGGTCAAGGCCGAGGCGAAACTGCTGAGCGCGATTCCCGCGAGTATCAGGCGCAGCGTGCCGCCGGCGGCGCCCGCGAGAGCCTGCATCACGAAGACCGCGAGGATCGCGCCTGCGATGCCGCCCAAGGGCAGGGCCAGCGCGAAAAGACCCGCGAGGCCGGTGTGCAGGGTCAAAACGGCGCCCAAGGACGCCGATGCCGAAACGCCGATCAATCCGGGTTCGGCCAAAGGATTGCGAAGATAGCCCTGCAATGCGGCTCCTGCAAGCCCCAGGCTGCCGCCGACCAGAAATCCGAGCAGCGCCCTGGGGGTTCGAATTTCGATCAGAATCTGTTTCGCCGCGGGCGCGACATCGGGGTCCGCAAGCAGAGCAATCAACTCCGTCCATCCCACCTTGGAAGGGCCGACCAGCAAGGAAACGAGGAAAGCCGCCAGGACTCCGAAAATCAGTACCCCGAACAGGATCGACTGCCGGTGTCCATGCTCCGCGCCGCGATGCTCAGCGCTGCTTATCGACATCGCGTTCCGCTATCTTCTGGTTCCGCCATTTCAGGTGCGCCGCTGCAAGAATTCTGACCGCATCGACGATTTCCGGGCCGCCGCAGGCCCAAAGCCGATCCGGAATCCGTACCAGCGATCGATTTTCGAGCAGTCGGGCCAAGGCCGGATGATGAAGATTGCGATAGGCCAGCAGTCCGCGTTGCGCATGGAGGCTTCTAATTCCCGCGATTACGAAGTCCGGTCGTTGTTCGATCAGAATTTCGAGCGGAAGGTCCGAAAATCCCGTGAGTCCGAGTTGGTCGGCCAGGTTCTCCATTCCCGCGGCCCGCGCGAATGTGCCGGCGATCGTATTGGAACCGTACAGGATGTTGTTTTCCCGGTAGAGCGCCGCGACAGCTCTCGGGCGCGGCGGCGATATACTGGCTTTAGCAAACCTCCGGTCGAAGGTTTCAAGCACTTTGGCCCCAGTCTCTGAATTCCCGAGCGCGGTCGCGACGCTTTTGATGTTGTTTCGGATATCCTCGATTTCATCGGCAACCGGGATTTCCAGCACCGGAATGCCGAGTTTCCGGAGCAGCGCGTTAGTCGAATGCACGGTAAACGCACTGGCCAGAACCAGATCCGGTTTGAACCGCAGGACTTCTTCCGCCTGGCCGTAATTTTGCGGAATTCGCCGTGCGAGAGCGGCGGCCGGTGAGACGGCGTAGTTCATGGCAAGATAGCTGACCGAGGCTATTTTGTGCGGTTCGGCGAGCATCAGGAGCAATTGATCCGTGCAGAGGTTGATGGAAACAATGCGCTGCGGACTCGCGGCCAGTATCGGAGACAACGCGGCCGCGAGCAAAGCCGCAATCCAGACCGGAATCCTTGATCCTGGTGCTACCCGGGGGTTCAATACCCCCGGGGTCGAAGCCGCATGAGCGGCCGGATCGAGGGGCCTATTCAAAGAATGGTCCCGCCGCCACGCGGATTCCGCCGTAGGCGGCCACGCCCGGACTTCCGAAAGAAAAAACTTCCTGATAGTTTTCATCCAGGGCATTGCGGACCCGCGCGAAAAGCTCCAAATCCTCGAAAATCCGGTACGAGAGCGCGATATTCAGCAAGGTGTAATCGTCGAGGGTGACGGGCGAACGGTTGAAGAACGGGTCGAATGCAAAATCGGTCTGTTTGCCGTTGTAAATTACACCGATATTGAAATTACCGGAATTGCCGAACGCCTCGAAGCCATAGTTGAAAAAAGCGCTCGCCAGATGTTTCGGGCGGCGGATCAATGGATCGCCGTTGGCGTCCTGCGTCGAAGTCCAGGTGTACATGCCGTTGAAATCCAACCCCTCGATCACTTTGGCGAGCACGCTGATCTCAAGCCCTTCGATCTGGTTTTCTCCGCTCAGGTTGATCGCGGTTCGACCGGCTCCGGTGATCAGTTCATCAATCCGATTGTTGAAATAAGTCAGGTCGAGGTTTATCCGCTCGTCGAGGAAGCCCTGTGCCAGCCCCAGGTCCCAGCCCTGGCTTTTTTCCGGAGTCAGATTGGGGTTGCCGGTAAAAGTCGAGGTAAATCCGAACAGCTCGAAAAGGGTCGGATTTTTGACCCCGGTTCCCCAGCTCGCATGAAGCCGGCTGCCGGTCTCTTTGAGCAGATACGAGAAAGTGGTTCGATACGTCGTCTGATCATCGAACAGGTTGTCGT